>DATHPT010000187.1:0-2167 GCA_035483615.1 Solirubrobacteraceae bacterium
AGGAAGCTGAGCGCGCCGGCAATCTGCGGCACGACCGGCGCGATGTACACCGAGGCGAGCTCCTGGGCCCAGGCGATGCGGCTGCGCTGTGCGGTGAGCTCCTTGGTGCCGAACAGCAGCGTGCCGAACACCAGCGGCACCACGTAGTAGACGCCCCGGTAGGCGAGCAGCGAGCCGAGCAGCGCATCCGACGGCACGCCCGGGAGCGTCAGCAGCATGACTGCCTCGAACACGCCCACGCCTCCCGGCACGTGGCTCACGATCCCGGCGATCACGGCGAGCGCATAGGTGCCGAGAAACGGCACGAAACCGATGTGCGCGTCGGGTGGCAGGAGCGACCACAGCACCGCCGACGACAGCGACAGGTCGACCACCGACAGGGCGAGCTGCGCGAGTCCGATCGCCGGCCCCGGCGCGCGCAGCGCCCAGCCACGCAGCTCGAGCGTGCCGCGCGCGAGCGTCGCCCAGGCGGCGTAGGCGGCCACGGCGGTGAGCAGCACCAGGCCCGCGAGCAGCGACCAGTTGTGATGCAGGTGCAGGATCTGCGCGGCGTGGGTTGGCGAGAGGAACAGCGACAGCCCGGCGATGGTCGCGAGTCCGATGCCGAGCGACAGGCTGCAGAAGGCCGAGATGGTGGCGACGTCGATGGCGCTCACGCCGGCGGTGGCGTACAGGCGAAAGCGGATCGCCGCGCCGGTGAACGCCGAAAACCCGAGGGTGTGCCCGAACGAGTAGGCGATGAAAGAGGTGAACAGGATGCGCGGATAGGGGATGGTGCGGCGCAGGTACGCGAGCGCCAGCACGTCGTAGTTGGAGAGCAGCCAGTAGCTCGCCGCCGTGAAGCCGAGCGCCGCCAGCACCTGGCGCTGTGGGATGGTGTGCAGGTGCGCGAACACGTTACGCACGTGCAGGTGCGCCAGCTGGTGGTGCAGGATCAGCACCACCACCGCGAACACCAGCAGAGCTGCGATCGGCCCTACCCAGCGCCAGCGGCTGCGGTCCCCCGCCATCAGCGCGTCAGCGGCTTGTACTTGATGCGGTGCGGCTGCAGGGCCTCGGCACCGCGGCGGCGCTGGAAGTCGGCGACGTACTCCTGGTAGTTCCCCTCGAACCACACCACCTGGGAATCGCCTTCGAAGGCGAGGATGTGGGTCGCGATGCGGTCGAGGAACCAGCGATCGTGGGAGATCACCACGGCGCAGCCCGGAAAGGCGAGCAGCGCCTCTTCCAGAGCGCGCAGCGTCTCGACGTCGAGGTCGTTGGTGGGCTCATCGAGCAGCAGCACGTTGCCGCCGGCGCGCAGCACCTTGGCGAGGTGCACGCGGTTGCGCTCGCCGCCGGAGAGCTCGCCGATCAGCTGCTGCTGCTGCGCGCCCTTGAAGTTGAAGCGGCCGACGTAACCGCGCGAGGCGGTCTCGTAGGCGCCGACCTTGATCAGGTCGAGACCGCCGGAGATCTCCTGCCATACGGTCTTCCTGTCATCGAGCGTCTGGCGCGACTGGTCGACGTAGGCGAGGCGCACGCTCGGGCCTAAGCGGATCTCGCCCGCGTCGGGCTTCTCGGCGCCGGTCAGCATGCGGAACAGCGTCGTCTTGCCGGCGCCGTTCGGGCCGATGATGCCGACGATGCCGCCGCGCGGCAGGCTGAATGCCAGGTTGTCGATGAGCAGCCGCTCGCCGTAGCCCTTGCGCAGGCCTGCGACGGCGACCACCAGGTCGCCGAGCCGCTCGCCCGGCGGAATGTAGATCTCGTTGGTTTCGTTGCGTTCCTGGAACTCGCGTGAGGCGAGCTCCTCATAGCGCTGCAGGCGGGCCTTGCTCTTGGCCTGCCGCGCCTTGGGGTTCTGCCGCACCCATTCGAGCTCGTGCGCCAGCGCCTTGCGCAGCGCCTCCTGCTCGCGCTCCTCGACCGCCAGGCGCTGCTCCTTCTGCTCGAGCCACGAGGAGTAGTTGCCATGCCAGGGGATGCCGTAGCCGCGGTCGAGCTCGAGGATCCACTCGGCGACGTTGTCGAGAAAGTAACGGTCATGCGTGACCGCGATGACGGTGCTCGGGTATTCCTCGAGATAGCGCTCGAGCCAGGCGATCGACTCGGCGTCGAGATGATTGGTCGGCTCATCGAGCAGCAGCATGTCGGGCGCCGACAGCAGCAGGCGGCACAGCGCCAC
>DATHPT010000188.1:0-6828 GCA_035483615.1 Solirubrobacteraceae bacterium
TGCACGAGCCCGCCCGCTACGTGGGCCTCGGCTGGATGATCGCGGGGATCGCCCTGTATGTGATCTACCGGCGAGCCGACGAAACGTCTCTGCTGCGTCGCGTCACGGTCCCGCCCTCCGCGCTGCGCGTTGAGCACCTTCCCGAGCGGGAGTACGGCTCGATCCTCGTGCCCCTCTGCGGTACCCGCCTCGACGAGGACATCATCCAGACGGCGGCCCTGCTCGTCGCCGGCAAGCCGACCGACTCGGCGGAGATCGACAGCTCCACGATCGAGGCCGTCTGGATTTTCGAGATGCCGATGTCCCTGCCGCTGGACGCGCGCCTGCCGGACGCCCAGATCAAGCACGCTCGCCAGGCGCTCGCGCGAGCCAAGGCGGTGGGGGAGGAGTACACCGGCGTGCAGGTCGCCACAGCCACTATCAGGGCCCGCCGCGCCGGACAGGCGATCCTCGAGGAGGCCCGCCGCCGCGGCGTGGAGGCGATCGTGCTCGGCGCCGAGGAGCCCTCTCGGATCCGTGGCGGCTCGCGCCTCGGGGGCCGGGGCGGACCGCTTGAGAACTTCGTCGGCGACGTCACCAAGTACGTCGTTCGCAAGGCCAATTGCCGCGTGATCGTCACCGCTCCCTCGGCTCGGGACTACGGTGAGGTGATCACCGAGGGCGAGCCATCTCAACAGGCTCCCGACGCCCCTCCGACCACGCCGGTCGCCTGACCGCGCATCGACTAGTCTCCCGCCCCTATGTTCGTGTTGATAGTCGGAGCTGGCCGTGTCGGATCGGCCGTTGCCAAGTCGGCGCTTGCCGCCGGCCATGAAGTGTCCGTGCTCGACGAGGATCCGCTCTCACACGAGCGCCTCGACGCCGGGCAGCGCGACAGCTGGGAGGAAGCCGACGGCCAGTTCACGCTTGGCACCGCCCTGGAGACCGACGCGCTGATCCAGGCTGGGATCGAGCGCGCCGACGTGTTCATCGCATCCACCGACGGCGACAACACCAATCTGATCATCGCCCAGATCGCCCAGCGACGCTTCGGCGTGGCGAAGGTGCTCGTGCGCGTGATGGACCCCGCCCGTGCAGGCTGGTACAGCGAACAGGGCCTGCAAACCATCTCCCCGACCAAGCACGCCATCGAAATGTTCGAGAGCGCGCTCGCCGAGTCGGCCTAGCTCCGGTGCTCGAGGTCAATCCATGTACGTGATCATCGTCGGCGCCGGCAAGGTCGGGCGCAACCTTGCCCGCGAGCTGATCCTCAAGGGCAACGAGGTAACCCTGATCGAGTCCTCGCGTCCTCGCTACCTGGTGATCGAGGAAGAGTACGAGCACGCCGTCCAGTACGGCGATGCCACCGAGCTGTGGGTCCTCGAGCGCGCCGGCATCCAGCGAGCCGATCTCGTGATCGCCGTCACCGGCGATGACGAGGACAACATGCTCGTCTGTCAGGTGGCCAAGGAGAAGTACCTCTGCGAGCGCATCATCGCCCGCGTAAACAATCCCCGCAACTACGACCATTTCAAGCTGCTCGGGATCCAGCCGGCCGTTTCCGCCACCGACCTGATCCTGCGGCTGATCGAGCACGAGGTTCCCCGCTACGGGCTCGTCCACCTGCTCGCCCTCGAAGAGGAGCGTCTGGAGATCGTCGAGCTCGAGGTCAGCGCCGGCGCTCCAGTCGTCGGTGAAAGCGTCTCGGCGATTGCGCTTCCGGAAGGCAGTCTCATCATCTCCGTGCTGCGTGGCGGCTCCGGGTTCGTCCCCAAGCCCGACACCGTGATCGAAGCCGGCGACGAGGTGCTGCTCGTGCTCGATCCAGGCCTCGAGACCGCCATCACCGCGTTCTTCGCGCCCAGCGGGAGTCGCGCAGAGGCCTAGCCCGGTCGTTGACTATCCTTGCGTTGCCCTTCCGGGATGGTGTAATTGGCAACACGCGTGCCTCTGGAGCACGAGTTTGGGGTTCGAGTCCCTGTCCCGGAGCTTCTGAAGGCCCGTCCCCTGAACTTCGAGTCCCGTCCCGGAGCTTCTGAAGCCCCTGTGTCGGAGCTTCCGATGAAGCCCTGTCCGGCGCTTCTGAAGTAGCGAGGAGCTACAGCGGGGGACTACAGTTAGGCCACCGCGTGGACGGCCCAGTCGCGGTAGAGGTCGTAGTAGCGGCCCTCGGCGGCGATCAGCTCGTCGTGGGTTCCCTCCTCCATGATTTTGCCGTGTTCGAGGACCACGATGCGCCCGGCCTGACGGATCGTTGAGAGGCGGTGGGCGATCACGATCGCCGTGCGACCCGCGAGCAGACGTCGCAGCCCGGTCTCGATGCGCCCCTCGGTGTGCAGATCCACGTTGGAGGTGGCCTCGTCGAGGATCAGCACCCTCGGATCCGCGATCAGGGCTCGTGCGAACGCGATCAGCTGACGCTGGCCGGCGGACAGCTGGGCTCCTCGCTCGCCGACCTCGGTCTGATAGCCGTGCTCGAGCTCGGAGATGAACGTATCAGCCCCCACCGCCCTCGCGCTCGCCTCGATCTCCTCCTCGGTGGCCCCGGGCTTGCCAAAGGCGATGTTCTCGCCGATCGTGCCCGAGAACAGGAACGCCTCCTGCGGGACGATCCCCATCTGCGAGCGCAGCGAGCTGCTGGCGACCTCGCGCAGATCGTGTCCGTCGATCAGCACCCGGCCGCCTGTCGGGTCATAGAAACGAGCAGCCAGCTTCGCGAACGTCGACTTGCCCGCCCCGGTCGCGCCCACCAGGGCCACCGTCTGGCCGGGTGGGATCCGCAGATCGATGGAGTCGAGTGCCAGCACCTCCGCCGGGCCCACACCCTCCTCGCCGCTCGGTGCGCCCTGTCCTCCGCGCCCGTGACGGCGATAAGCGAAGGACACGTCCTCGAAGCTCACCTCGCCGCGGATCTGCCCGAGCTCGGTCGCGTCGGGCCTGTCTGTCAGATCCGGCTTGACATCCAGCAACTGGAAGATCTTCTCGAGGGCCGCCATTCCCGACTGGTAGGTCGCATACAGCTGAGAGAGCTGCTGGATCGGGTCGAACAGGTTGGCGAGCGCCGCGATGAACGCCACCACGGTGCCGACCGTGATGTGGCCTTCGATGGCCTGATAGCCGCCATACAGAACTATCGCCGCCACCGCCAGGCCGGAGAGCATTTCGATGGCGGGGAAGTAGTTGGCGTTCAGACGAACCGTCACCATGTTCGCCTCGCGGTTGTCCTCGTTGAGCTCGGCGAACGCCGCCTCATGGTGGGGCTCCTGACCGAACGTGCGCACCACCCTGATGCCCGACAGCGTCTCCTGCAGATAGGCCGTGATCGAGCCGATCGTCTCGCGCGTGCGCCGGAACGCGCCGGCGGAGGCGAGCCGGAACCAGAGGCTGCCGGCGGCGAGGATCGGGAAGATGCAGAACGTCAGCAAAGCCAGCTTCACGTCCAGCACCAGCAGGATCACGATCGTGCCGAGCAGTATCAGGCCCGCCTGGAACAGGGTCACAACAGAGTCGGTGACAAGGCTGTCAAGCGCCTCCACGTCGTTGGTGATGCGCGAGATCAACACCCCCGCGGGACGGCTCTCATAGAAGCCGATCGGCAGCGTCTGCAGATGCGTGAAGATGCGGATACGCAAGTCGGCGAGCGCCCGCTGTCCAACCCAGCCCACAAGGTAGGTCTGAACATAGGTCATCGTCCACAGCAGCACCGCGGCAGCCAGGAAAGCGATCACGATCAGCACGAGTGCGGTCGTGTCGTGTTTTTCGATGCCGCTGTCGATCGCCGCCTTGGCAAGCAGGGGAGGGGCAAGCGAGGCTCCCGTGCCGAGCAGCAGCGCGACGAACATCAGGGCTGCCCGAAAGCGATAGGGCTTCAACAGCGCGATCAGGCCGCGCAGGTTGCGCCAGCGTGTGCCCCTCCCGGCACGCTCCCCGTCCCACTGGCCGGTCGGGCCACGTCCGATCATCCGTCCGCCATGCGCGCTCATAGGCTGCTCACCTGCCGCTCACGCGTCTCCTTGGTCATGAACACGCTCTCTGGCAGTCCCTTCTCGACGATTTCCCTGTACAGATCGGAGGCCTCGAGCAGTTCCCGATGGTTGCCATAGGCGACCACCCTGCCGTGATCGAGCACCGCGATCTCGTCTGCCAGCGCGATCGTGGACAGGCGGTGGGCGATCACGAAGGTAGTGCGTCCCGCCATCGCCTCGGCCAGCGCCAGCTTGATGCTCTGCTCGGTCGAGGCGTCCACCGAGGAGGTAGCGTCGTCGAGGATCAACACCCGCGGGTTGGCCAGCAGCGCGCGCGCGATCGCCAGGCGCTGGCGCTGCCCGCCGGAGAGCGTCAGGCCGCGCTCGCCCACCCGCGTGTCATAGCCCTTGGGCAGGCGCTCCACGAACTCATGGGCCTGCGCACGGCGTGCCGCCAACTCAATCTCCTCGCGTCCCGCGTCCGGTCGGGCGTAGGCGATGTTCTCGGCCACTGTTGCCGAGAACAGGAACGGGTCATCGCTGACCACCGCGATCGCGCGACGCAGTGAGCGCACGCTCACCTTGCGCACATCGGCGCCGTCGAGCATCACCTGCCCCTCGCTTGCGTCATACAGGCGCGAGATCAGCGACACGAGGCTCGTCTTGCCCGAGCCGGTGGCGCCCACGAGCGCGATTGTGCGTCCCGCAGGCACATCCAGGTCGACATCGCTGAGGACCGCTCGCGCCGAGCTTCTGGCCGGAGCGCTGTCCGGGGAGCGCATCTCCCGGTCGCTGTCGTAGCGCAGGGTCACACCGCGCAGCTCCACATGGCCGCTCCCGGCCGGCAGGTCGGGAGCGCCGGGAGGCTCGTTCAGCCGCGGCTCGCGGTCGAGCAGCTGAAAGATGCGAGCGCCCGAGGCGGTCGCCCGCTGGGCCAGGCCGAGCGTCACCCCCAGCGAGCGCATCGGCGCTATCAGCATGTTCAGGTAGAAGTAGAAAGTGATGAACTGACCGAGGTCAAGGCTCTGGTGGATGACCGCCTGTCCGCCGATCAGCAGCACGGCCGCGAGCCCCAGCTGGGGCAGGAAGCCGATCATCGGGTTGTAGCGGGCCTCCAGGCGGGTAGCCACCATCGCCTGGTTGAACACCCGCCCCACGCTGCCCGAGAAGCGCTCGAGCTGGCGCGGCTCGCGGGCGAAGGACTTCACCACGCGCACCCCTGAAATGTTCTCCTCGGCGTCCGCTGTCAGCTCGGCGATGCGCTGCTGCACCTCCTGGATCGCGGGCCGCGCGCGACGACCGTAGCGCTGTGAGATCACCACCACGAACGGCACCGGCGCGATCGAGATCAGGCCGAGCTTCGGGTTGATGGCGATCATCGCGATGCCCGCCAGCACGAGCGTGAGCGCCGATTGCATGATGAACACGAGCCCATAGCCGAGGAAGAAGCGCACCGCCTGCAGGTCCACCGTCGCACGCGACATCAGCTGGCCCGTCTGCTGGCGGTCGAAGAAGCCGAGCTCCAGGCTCTGCAGGTGGTTGTAGAGCCGCTTGCGCAGGTCGTACTCGATGCCGAGCGACACGTGCCCAGCGATGATGCGTCGCCAGTAGGTGAGACCCCAGCGTGCCAGCACCGCCACCGCGATCCCAGCGGCAAGCATCGCCAGCGTTTCGCGATCGTGGGAGACAGCGGAGGCCTGATGGTGCTGGGAGTGGGAGGCGCCTTCGTGAATCGCTTCGCCCGCCTGGCCCGTCAGGTAGGGGATCAGGACAGTCATCACCATCGCCACACTCGCAAGCGCCCCCGAGACGATCACCCCTCGGCGGTAGGGGCGCAAGAAGCCGAGTAGTCGGTAGAAGGTCGTCATAGTTGCTTAGTCAACGATTATTGCACTCGAGTCGAATCCGTGATCTCGCCAGAGCTGACCGCACTACTCTTGCCAGATGCCAGCCGACAGCTCGTCGACGCCCCGCTCGCCGGGCCCGCAGGCAGGGTTGTGCGAGACCTGCCGTCATCGCCAACTGGTGCCCAACACACGCGGCTCGGTGTTCTGGCTGTGCACCCGCTCGCGAATGGATCCAGCTTATCCGCGCTATCCGCGCCTGCCGGTGTTGGAGTGTCGTGGCTATGAGAAGCAGGCGCCCTGAACGGCGCACCAGACCTTGGTCAATGCGCGCCGGCGGCCTGCGGCTGAGCAGACTCGGGCACGCGCGCCTGACCGGCCTCCGCGGGCGCCCGGGAGGCGATGAAGTCCTTCGAGCGCACCAGTGTGAAGCCCGCTATCGCGCCTACAAAGGCGATCGCCGCGGCGATCTCGAGGATGTTGTTGAGTGCGCCGGTGAAAGCCACGCGATAGGTGTGGTGGGCGAGCGTCCCTTGAGAGATGTCGTGCTGGAAGACCGCGCCGAGCCCAGCGATCCCGGTGGCGATCCCGACCTGGCGGAAGGTGTTGTTGGCGCCTGAGGCCATCCCGCTGCGCGAGACCGGCGCGACGGCGATCGCGGCCGAGGCAAGCGGCGGGTTGACAAGCCCGATCCCAGCGCCCTGAAGGATGAATCCGGGTATCAGCGCGGTCCAGCCGGAGGTGGCGGTGACGGCGGTCATCGTGAGCAGGCCGGCGCCCACCAGCAGCATGCCCACGCCCAGCAACAGCCGGATCGGAACGCGCACGCTCAAGCGTCCCGCAAGCGGCGCCACAGCGAATGACAGCAGCGTGATCGGCAGGAAGCGCAGGCCGGCTTGCAGCGGCTGGTAGTGCAGCACGTCCTGGATGTAGAGCGTCAGGTACAAGAACATCGAGAACGCCGAGGCGGCGGTCGCAAACGCCACGATGCTCGCGCCTGCGAACGCGGGACGGCGGAACAGCGACAGGTCGAGCATCGG
>DATHPT010000189.1:0-2393 GCA_035483615.1 Solirubrobacteraceae bacterium
TCTCGCGCTGATTTCGCGGAATATCCGACTTAGTTCGGTCCGTGAGATGGCCCCGATCTGATGTGCGCGCATAGCAATGGTTTGCATGGAGGCGCCCCAGTGCCGCTTGAGTTCGAGAAGGTGCTCGAGCCGCAGTCGCCCTCGGGGCAGTCCGCCTTGTAGGTCGCGCTTTGGAAGGAGAAGTGCCCCGGCGAAGAGATTGGACTCGTTCTCGGCCTCGCGCGTGTCCGGGGCCAGGCCCCCCTCATGAAGGGTGGCATGGCCTAGCTCGTGAGCGAGCGAGAAACGGACTCGATCGCCTGTCGACACGCGTGTGTTGACGAAGAACCAGCGCACTGGGTCGCTTAGGGGATGCATGTAGGCCGCGACTGCTAGGTCCGTGCCGAGATCCGTCCTCACAACGACTCCCCCCGCCGCCTCGATGTAGTCGCATATGGCATCAATGGGACCGGGGCCAATCCACCAAGCGGCCCGGAGCTGGTCTGCCGCTGCCTCGGGCGAAGGAAAGCTTGTGTCGGGATCAGGGAATCGTGCAACGGTGTCCACTTCGACATCGGCGATCAGTCGTTGTACGACGAGCCTTGAAAGGTTCAGGCGCGCTCTGACGTGCGCCTCCAGTCGGGCGGAACGAAGGGACCGGCTGCGATACATCACGGCCGCTGGTCGTGCTTCGGCATCTTCGAAGAAGCCCGGTGAAAAGCCTAGGGCGTTGCCCAGGGCGGCGACCTGGGATGCACTCGGCTGCTGTAGGCCCTTCTCGTACTTGGAGATGCTGCCTTGCGCGATGCCGGATCGCTCTGAGAGCTTCGCTTGAGGCCAGCCTTCAGCCTCTCGGGCGAGCTTGAGCAAGCTTCCATAGAACTCGGGCATGGCCAAGCAGACTAGCTCGGGGCGCTGGTCTGGCTCACGCCCTCTTCAGCCGTCTGCCTGGATCGCACCACAACTCGTGGCCGAGGCGTCGGAACGACTAGCGGCGGGGCCGCAGCGCCCACAAGCTCGGCCAGTGTGATCGTCCAGGCCGGCTGATCGAGAGTAGCGAAGCAGACGTTACGGATCTTGTGCTCTGGAGCGGTATCCCACGTCAGGAAGACCACGACGGGGTCCTCCTGGGGAGCTAGCGAGAAAAGCGTGGCTGTACCGGGATCAACGACATCCTCCAGATCATGCTTGACCCTCAGTACGTATCGATCATCTAGCAGCCACAGATAGATGTTCTGAGCTTCCTGAGTGTCGCTGCATATCCGAGGCGCCAAACCACTCTCTAGGGCGCCACCCCACTCGCGCACGGTGTAGGCATGTCGACTCATGCCGAGAAGGGCACTGCGCTGGGACGGATGGAAGTCTGTTCTTAGAAGGGACGTCCGCCGATGCTCGTCGTCGAGTACGTCTTGAACGCGCGCGAGCGCATCCTGCGTCTTTATGGCGATTGGGAGCAGGGCTTCAAAGGCCTGCTCACGCTCGTCGGAGTTGAGAGAGATCATGACGGAGCACCTTAGACTCTTCTCCGGCGGAAACTATTCCAGCAAAATATTCCAGCCACGTAAGAGGGGAGAGCTGCGGTCGAAGGAGTTGGCGGCGACTCATGACTTGGTCCGAGATCGCGGTTGAATGCCCCAATCTCCCAGTACAAGCCAATCTGCTGGCTAAAACCGAATCCGTCGTTGGCTTCTGTGATCGTGGTCGGTGACAGTCGGGCAGCGAGTCGGTAGCGGCGTTGAGGCTAGCGAGGAGAACCAGTTGGACGTCGAGTTGATCCGTTGTGTGACCTATGCCGCCAAGAGTACGCAGGATCTTCGCGGCTCGATCCCAGATCAGCTGCTCGACTGCCGGAACGCGCTCGACACAGCAGGTGATCGCTTGCTCGTAGCCGAATATTCAGACGAGGCCGCCTCCGCATTTCACGGAGATCGGGGTCCGGGCTTGGCGGACGCCATGCACCAAGCCGAGTCGCTCGCGCGGGAGTACGGAACCGTCGAGCTGTGGGCACAACATTCCGATCGACTAGCCCGCGGGGATGGCCGCACCGCCCGCCACGCGGTTGAGATCGCACTGTGGGCGCTCAAGCGCGGCATACGGGTCAGGACGATCCACGACCCCGACACGTTCAGGGACCTTCTGTACGCCGTCGTGACGGGACAGCGCAACCACGAGGACTCCCGTCGCAAAGGACTGGCGAGCGCCGCCGGCCGGCGGCGAGCCACGGAGCGCGGTGAATACACCGGGCACAAGGCCGACGGATATCGACTGGCCGTCGAAGTCGACGAGGACGGCAAGGTCGTCAAGCGGCTGGAGATTGACCCCGAGCGCCAGCCGGTAATCGACATGCTGTTTCGCCTCGCGCTGCGCGGCAGGACTAGCGGCCAGATCGCTCGCTCGCTCAACGATGCCGGATG
>DATHPT010000190.1:0-10846 GCA_035483615.1 Solirubrobacteraceae bacterium
GTGCACGTCGTCGGCTCGCTCAAGAGCGGTGGCACGCCCCTCACGCTCGACTTGAACCTTGTCGCCGGCAAGGGCGCCAAGGGTGAAATCTCACAAAACGGAGCCAGCTTCAAGCTGATCCTGGTGGGCGACACCGCCTACATCAGCGGCAGCCCCGCGTTCTACCGCAGCCTCGGCGGCTCGGCTGCCGCCGAGCTGTTTCAGGGCAAGTGGCTGAAGGCCTCGGCGACCAGCGGAGACTTCGCCTCCTTCGGCACACTCGGCAACATGCGCAAGCTGATCGACTCCACCCTCACCAGCGAGGGAGCCCTCGTCAAGGGCGCCACCACCGTCGTAAATGGCCAGAGCGCGATCGCCATCACAGATTCCTCGAAGGACGGCACGCTCTACGTGGCCACCAGCGGCAAGCCCTACCCTGTCCGCCTGTCCAAGGGCGGCTCGGAAAGCGGAAAGATCACGTTCGACGAATGGAATCAGCCGGTGGCGATCGCCGCGCCCTCCAACTCGATCGATCTCGCCGAACTGAAGGCGGCCGGCGGCCACTAGCCCAGCTGGCGCTCACCAGCCTGATTGGTAGCTACCAGCCCTATCGATGTCCACTGGTCCCAGCCCGGTGGTCACCAGTCTCCGCTGGTCTCTCGGAGTAGCGCACGGGAATCGGGCAGGCGATCGGACGCATCGGCGACAGCTGCCAGTGCATCGCCTGCAACAGGTGGCCGAAGGAGGTCGGATGCCTCGGGGCGATCGTCTTCAGCAACTCGATCACGCCGGCGCTGTGGCTTGCGTAGCGTTGCTCGCCGGTGATCTGCGCAAGACGCAGCAGTCCCATCGCGGCGCTCGAGCCGCCCGCCGGGATCGGCGAGTCCTCGAGCTCCTTGCGCCTGGCGATCAGCCGTTCGCCGTCTGCGGCGGTGGAGAAGAAGCCGCCGTTCTCAGGGTCTGAGAAGCGGGCGATCAGCTCGTCGGCGAGCGCCGTTGAGTGTGCGAGCCAGCGCTCCTCGCAGGTCGCCTCGAACAGGGCGATGAACGCCTCCAGCAGGAAGGCGTGATCCTCCAGGTACGCGTCGAGCTTGGCCTCGCCGTTGCCGTATGTCCTAAGCAGGCGGCCCTCAGCGGTGCGCAGCTCCCGCAGCACGAACTCAGCGCACGCGATCGCCGCGTCGATGTAGGCATCGCCGGCCTCGGCGAGCGCTGAGATCATCAGCGCGTTCCAGCTCGTCAGGCGCTTGTCGTCCAGTCCGGGCCGCTCGCGATGCGCGCGCGCCTCGAGCAGTCGCGCGCGGATGCGCCGCCGGGCCGGCTCCTCAGGACGCGGGCCACGGTCCTCGAGCACGTTCAGGCCGGGCTCGGGATGGTGCGGGTCCACGAAGTTCCCTCGCTCGCTTGCCCCCAGCCAGCGAATCCCGGCGTCCGCGTCCTCGCCGAGCACGCTCTCGAGCTCGGCCGTCGTCCATACGTAGAAGCGGCCCTCCACACCCTCGGAGTCCGCGTCCAGCGCGCTGTAAAAGCCTCCCTCGGGGGCCCTCAGCTCGCGCAGCGCCCAATCGAGGGTGTCATGGCAGACATCGAGCAGATCCTGATCCCCATAGAGCTGAAAGCCATGCAGGTAGGCTCGCGCTAGCAGCGCATTGTCATAGAGCATCTTCTCGAAGTGCGGCACCGTCCAGGTCTCATCCACCGCATAGCGGTGAAAGCCACCGCCGATCTGGTCATGGATCCCCCCACCCGCCATCGAGCGCAGCGTGTACAGGGCCATATCCCGCTCCCCGCGGGCCATCAAGAACTCGATCACCGACGCCTGCGGAAACTTCGGGGCTCCCCCAAAGCCGCCGTTCACCACGTCGAACGACCCTCTCAATCCCTCCAATGCCCTATCCAGCGACGCTCCGTCGATCGGCTCCGCTGTGGGCCTCAGCAGCGCTCCTCCCGCCAGCCGCTCGCGCAACTGCTCGCTGCTGGCCCTGATCTCCTCGCCGCGCTCGCTCCAGGCTTCGCTGACCCCGAGCAGCACCTGGGTGAAGGAGGGCATTCCCGGTCGCTCCTGCGGCGGGAAGTAGGTGCCGCCGTAGAACGGCAGGCCCTCCGGCGTCAGGAACACGTTCAGCGGCCATCCCCCGTGACCGGTCATTCCCTGCACGGCCTCCATGTACAGCGCATCGACGTCGGGGCGCTCCTCGCGATCGACCTTCACACACACGAAGCTCTCGTTCATCAGGCGGGCCGTGGAGGCGTCCTCGAAGGACTCCCGCTCCATCACATGGCACCAGTGGCATGCGGAGTAGCCGATCGACACGAGCAGCGGCAGGTTGCGCTCGCGCGCGCTCTGGAGCGCCTGCGGCCCCCACGGCAGCCAATCGACGGGATTGTCCGCGTGCTGGCGCAGATACGGGGAGCTCTCCGCTGCGAGCGCGTTTGGCATCGCTCAGGGGATCGACGCGAAGCCGGGCGATGGGAAGCGCAGACCCACGCCCATGTGCTCCAGGTCCGCGTCCAAGCTCTTCAGACCCGCGCCCAGGCGCTTCGCCGGCTCGGCTCCCCGTGCGCTCGCGAGCCTTACTTTGGCGAGGTTCACATCGAAACGACTGCCGCCGAGCGTCCCGCTGACCCGCGAGCTTGCGCCGATCCGAACCATCCCGCGCGCCGCCTGCGAGCCTTCGACCTGAATGTCGGCGGGGCGCAGATGCCCTTTCTCGATCGCGAACGTCCCGGTGAGCTGCACGCCACTGACGAACGACAGGCGATGCAGTCGCAGCGCCGTCGGGGTCACCTGGGCGAAACCGCCCCTCAGGCCGCCAAAGCTCGCTCCGTTCGGCAGTTCCTGCTCAGCCTGCAACGTCGCCCCGACGACCTGCCGTTCCAGGTCGATGATCGTGTCGAGCGCCACCGCAAGCGTGCTCCCGCGCCGACCGGTAAGGCCTCCCACGGCTTTGACGAGCGTCAGCTTCGTCGGCGTGATGGGGGTGGGGCCGAACGGATTGTGGGTCGCCCCGCATGGCTGCGCCGTCTCGCTGGAGAAGAACTCCCTGAGCGCCGTCTGGGCACAGCCGCTGAAGTCGGTGCCGAGCACCGAATGCCCCGTATAGGGGACCACCACCACCTGCGATCCGGGGATCCGCGCCGCCACCGCCTCGGCCCCCGACGTCGGCGTCCTCAGATCCTGTGCCCCGGAGAGGATCAGGGTGGGCGCGGCCGGGAGCGGACCGACGGCGGGTGGCGCCGGCGCGACGTTCGGCCACTGCACACAACCCGGCAACACGCTGTTGGCCCAGGCCGTGCTCGCATCGAACGGGTAGAAGTCAGCGGCCGGCTGTGCACGTAGTGCGCTCAGCGCTTCTGCCAGGCGTGTCTTCGGCGGCGACGAGCGCTGCCAGGGAAAGGCTGCCTCTTCGCAGGTGGTGTCCGCGAACAGGGCTTCGTCGATCCCGTCGGAGCTCGCCAGCGGTGTGCCCGGTGGAGTTCTCTGTGTCCCGGTCGAGCTGGCAGGTGCTGTGCCCGGTGGAGTTCTCTGTGTCCGGGTCGAACTCGCCAGTGGTGTGCCCGGCACGTTCGGGATCAAACCCTCGGACAGCAGATTCAACCGCAGCAGCGGCGCGGGGTCGCCGCGCAGCGCCGACTGCACCGACGCCGGCAGCAACGCCCTCAAGGCCGGGTTCAGATCACCGGCTCCGATCAGGTTGAGCAGGTCGACATTCGACAGCGTCGCACGGTGGCGACGTCCCGTGCCGTCATACACATAGCCGCTCAGCGCATGCCTGTGCAAGCGCGCTGCCAGGCGTGCCACGTCGCCCAGCGGGTCCGTCGTGATCCCCGCGCACGCCCCGGCGGAGCAGAGCTCGTCGAGCACCGGCTTCATCGCCTGGAACATCGACACCGAGAACGGATCGTCGCGTTCGGTGGGCACCACCGAGTCGAGCACGAGCGCTTCGACGTTCTGCGGATAGCGTTCGGCGTACTCGAGCGCCACCTTCGTGCCATAGGACACGCCGAACAGCACGAGCTTTTCATAGCCCCCCGCCTGACGAAGCGCCTCAATATCGGCCACCGATTCCTGGGTCGTGTAAGAGCCGCGCTGCGCGCCGATCTGCTGTGCGCAGTGTTCGAAGGCGGGCCCGATCGCTCCGAACTCTTCCGTGCCTTCCAACGCCGGGCACGCCAGCGGTCCCGAGGCGCCGGTCCCGCGCTGGTCGAACACGAGCAGGTCGCGTGTGCCGAGTGCCGGCGCGACCAGCTTGGCGGTCGCCTGCGCCAATGGGATCGCCGCCTGGCCCGGGCCACCCGCGAGCGCCACCAGCGCCGCATGAGCCGGCGTCGCACCCGCCTGCAGGCGCTCCACACTCAGACCCAGCTCGCCGGGCGTCGCGTCGCTGCGATCGAGCGGCACGCCCACAGTCGCGCAGGAGAACTCGGAGCCGTCGGGGCACGGAGCAAAGGCGATCGCGCTCGCTGGGGTCGCCTGTGCTGTGGCGATTGCCGTCGAGGCGAGCAACGTGCTCAGCACAGCTATAGAGATTCGCCGTCGCACCACGACAGACGTTATCGATACATAGCGGGCGCGCACCGAGCAGTCATCGCGGGGAGCGCGTCGACCAACCGTCAACGGTCAGCCGTCAACCGGCCAGCCGTCATTCGACCAACCGTCGCCTGACCAACCATCAAGAGCGCGCGCCGAGCAGATAGCGCAACAGCGCCGACGCACCGTCGGTCCTCACGTCCACAAGCCGCGCTGTGCTCGCCAGCAGCTCGCTCAGGCGCGGTTGCAGCGCTGAGGCCGTCGCGCTCGCCCCGAGCTTGGTCGCCCGGATGGCGCCGGCGTGCACCCGCATGCCGGCAAGCTCGCCGCTGAGCAGGCCGCGGGCGTCGATCCGAATCGTGCCGTGCACCGCGGCCGATCCGCCGATCCGCAACGTGGCGCCGCTCGATGAGAGATCACCGGAGACCGTCACGCCTGGAACATAGGAATAGCCGTGCAGCACAAGCCTGCCATGCGCGGTCGCGCCCCATCCTGCCCGCAGGCCGCCGGTGCTCACCGACGGCGATTCCAGCAGGGATTCCCCGGAATGTTCGAGCAGTGCGAGCTCGATCTGCCGCTCGAAGTCGGCGAGCGTCAGGAGTACCGCTCCAACTGTGCGCCCCGTCGTGCCACGCTCGCCCCGCTCGGGAGGCACGTCGGCGAGCTTCCGTGGGGGCAGCGGAGTCGGCAGCAGCAAGGCCGGCGGCCTGCGGTCCTTGCACTGCCTCACCGGTCTGCCGGCGAATTGCGCCTGCAGGGCTTTCTGAGCGCAGGAGGTTGGATCTGAGCCGAGCACCGAGTGTCCCGTATTGGGGACCACGAGCAGATGTGCATCGGGAATCTGGGCAGCCACCTGCCGCGCGTTTGCGGTTGGCGTGCGCAGATCGTCCGCACCGCTTAGGATCAGCGTGGGCACGTCGGGGAGTGGCGTCTGGTCGACTTCCGGGCCACCCGGCGTGAACGGCCAGTCGGCGCAGACGGGAATGTCGCTCAGCGCGAGCGCATTCACGGCGGTGAACGGCGCGAACACGCTGGCCGGCTGGGATCTGAGCGCCGCGAGCGCATCGAGCATGCGCGTCTTCGGGCTTGCCGTGCGGCTCCACGGAAAGGCAGTCTCATCGCAGATCGTCGAGTAGTACAAGGGCGAGTCGAACCCCTCGCTCAACTGCGCTTCTTCTGCTTCCGGTTCATCTTCGGCGCGCGCGATCAACCGCGCCAGCGCAGCCGTGTCCCCTGCGACGGCCGAGCGCACCGCCGCGGGAAATTCCGAGCGCAGCACAGGGTCCAGATCGCCTGCGACCAGGATCCCGATCAAATCGTCGGAGGACACGAGCGTCGTGTGAGCCGCGCCTTCTCCGTCGATCACCCGCCCCCTCACGGGCCCATGGCTCAGGCGCTTGACCAGGCGCGCGAGATCGCGCACCGGTTCAGGGGTGATGTGTCCGCATGCGCCCCCGCCGCACAGCTGGCGCAGAACACGGCCCACGGCGGCGAAGCTCGTCTCGTCAAACGGTTCCGGCCCGGAGGGGGGCACAACCGAGTCGAGCACCAGCGCCTCGACATGACTCGGATACTCCTGGGCGTAGCGCTCGGCGACCTTCGTCCCGTAGGAGGTTCCGTACAGCACGAGCTTTTCATAGCCAGCCGCCTGGCGGATCGCCTCGATGTCGGCGACCGTGTCAGCAGTCGTGTAGAGACCCCGCGTCGGACCTATCTGCCCCGCGCAGACCGCGACCGCTCCGGGCGATCCAGCGCCCGTCAGGTGTTCGAAGGCCGGGCACGACAGTGGATGCGACAGGCCCGTGCCGCGCTGGTCGAATGCGATCAGGTCGCGCGTGGAGACGATCGGGCCGAGCAGTTCCGCGAAGTCGCTCAAGAACGGGATCGCAGCCTGCCCGGGACCGCCCGCCAGCGCGATCACCGCGTCTTTCGATTCCCCCACCGGAGAGCGGTGCCGGCGCATCGCAAGCGTGATCGTCCCCGGGGTCGCGCCGCTCGGGTCGAGCGGCACCGTCAGATGCCCACAGGCGACGTCGTTCGTGTCCCCACAGGGCTTCCACACGACCTGGGCCTGGGCTGCAGAGGAGGACGCCGCCGCACAGATCACGCTCGCCAGGATCGTTGCTGCGAGTGTCCTGACGGGGCGTCGCACCAGTCGGAATCTAGCGGACAGTGTAGGCTCGCGCTCCAGTGGCATACGACCGCGAAATGATCGCCGCGACGGGCGCTCCAGCCGCAATCGGCCCCTACAGCCACGCGGTGCGCGCCGGCGCGCTGCTGTTCTGCTCAGGGCAGATCCCACTCGATCCAATCACGGGCGAGCTGGTCGGCGCGACCCCTGCCGAGCAGGCGCGACAGTGCCTCGCGAACCTGACAGCCGTTTGCGACGCTGCAGAAGCCAAGCTTGCAGATGCCGTTCGTCTTACCGTCTACATGACCGACCTCGCCCGCTTCGCGGAGGTCAACGAGGTCTACGAGTCCTTCTTCCCAGAGAAGCCGCCGGCCAGGGTGACCGTCGGTGTGGCACAGCTGCCGAAGGGCGCCAGCGTCGAGATCGACGCGATCGTGGCGGTGTAAGCCTCGCCTCTCCGCACGGGTTGCGGGCCTGCGTGAACTCGACTCCGGGCCCGCGTGAGACGTGAGTCCCGCATGGCCTGGTTGCGGGCCTGTGTGAACTCGACTCCGAGCCTGCGTGAGACGTGAGTCTCTAAGTGGGCTCGGCGCCCTGGAGCGCACGCGTCAAAAGCTGCCACAGAGTGGCGCGCTCAGATGGGTCGAGCGCCTGCAGCACCTCGTCCTCGATGCCTTCCTGGGCTCGCTCGGCCTGCGTGAGGGCGGTGCGCCCAGACTCTGTCAGCTTGACGAGATGGCGCCGGCGATCGTCGGGGTCGCGCAGGCGAGCCACATGGCCCTCATCCTCGAGCTCGTTGAGCAGCAGCACGACGTTGTTGGCATCCATGCACAGCGCCTCCGCAAGCTCCTGCTGGGGCGCCCCGTCGTGGTCGCGCAGATAGCTGAGCGCCATCAGCAGGCGCAGGTGCATGCCCAGCAGCTCCTCGCTGCTGCGGCGGTAAACCTGCTTGGCCAGGCGGGTCAGCAGCACCATCGATCCCGGGGCACACGAGGCCTGAGCAGTTTGAGCATCCACTCCCATAGCCGCCCAATTATACCACTATGTAGCGACCATCACAATATTGTTGATAATACTTGTGACGGTGATTATCCATGCTATGGTGTTCCACTTCGCCACTGCCGAAGGAGCCACATGAGCCACGCCACCGCCACAGACACACCTGAGACTCCCCTCACAGGCCAATCTGAGATCCGCATTGATTCCTCCGGCGCTGCCAGTGCCGAGCGCAAGCGCGAGCGACGCCGCTGGATCGCGCTCGGGGTACTGTGCCTCGGTCAGCTGATGATGGTGCTCGACGCGACGATTGTGAACGTCGCGCTGCCCTCGATCCAGCACGACCTGCACTTCACGCAGGGCAACCTCACCTGGGTCATCGACGCCTACCTGATCACCTTCGGCGGCTTTCTGCTGCTGGCTGGGAGGATGGGCGATCTGATCGGCCGGAAGAAGGTCTTCCTCACCGGGCTCGTCCTGTTCACCGCCGCCTCGGTTCTGTGCGGGGTCTCCGACAGTCAGGCGATGCTGATCGGAGCGCGCTTCGTGCAGGGCATCGGCGGCGCTGTCGCCTCGGCGGTGATCCTCGCGATCATCGTCACCGAGTTCCCCGAGCGCGCCGAGCAGGCAAAGGCGATGGGCATGTACGCGTTCGTCTCCGCAGGCGGCGGATCGATCGGGCTGCTCGCCGGAGGCGCGCTAACGCAATCGCTCGACTGGCACTGGATCTTTTTCGTGAACGTGCCGATCGGACTGATCACCTTCCTGCTCGGCTCGGCCCTGATCGAGGAGAACAGGGGCATCGGCCTCGCCGGAGGCGTCGACGTCGCCGGGTCGGTTCTGATCACGCTCGCTACGATGCTGGGCGCATTCGCGATCGTCAAGTCGACCGAATACGGCGTCCTCTCGGCGCGCACGCTGGGTGTCGGCGGGGCCTCGCTGGTGCTGCTCGGAGCATTCTTCGCGCTGGAGGCTCGCATCTCCAACCCGATCATGCCGTTGCGAATCCTGCGGCTGCGCATGCTGATGGGCTCGAGCCTCGTCCGTGGGCTGCTTGTGACAGGGATGTTCTCTGCTTTCTTCCTCGGCGCGCTGTATCTCGAGCGCGTGCTTGGCTACAACGCAATCGACACCGGACTCGCGTTCATGCCCCTGACGATCTCGATCGCCGCGCTGTCGATGGGGCTGGCGGTGAAGGCGGTAAATCGCTTCGGCCCGCTGAACACGCTGGGCGCCGGTCTTGCTGGGATCGCCGCGGGCCTGCTGCTGCTCGCCGATCAGGGTGTGCACGCGAGCTACTTCCCCGGCCTGTTCTTCGCGTTCCTGCTGATCGGGCTCGGCGCGGGCGCCTCGTTCCTGCCACTGCTCACGATGGGGATGGCCGACGCGCCCGCCCAGGACGCCGGGCTCGCCTCGGGGATCATCAACGTCTCGGTCCAGCTGTTCGGCGCGGTCGGTCTCGCGACGCTCGGGACGATCGCGACCGACCACACCAAGACGTTGACCGCCGGTGGGCAGACGCTTGCCAGCGCGCTCACCGGGGGCTATCACCTGGCCTACCTGGTCGCCGCGACATGCGTAGGCCTCGGGATCCTTGCCGCGTTCCTGATCCTGCGACCTCCCGCCGCCACGGTGGAGCAGGAGGTCGAGGATCTGGAGCGCGACTTCGGGCGAGCAGCCCTCAGCGCTCAGACCGCAGAGCAGCTCGTCTGATCTTGCCGCTGGCCGTCTTCGGCAGCTCAGCGGCAAAGTCGATGATCCGGGGGTACTTGTAGGGGGCGGTCTCGCGCTTGACGTGCTCCTGCAGCTCCCGCGCAAGCTCGGCGGAGGGCTCATGCCCCTCGCGTGGCACGACGATCGCCCGCACCACCGCTCCGCGCTCCTCGTCGGGTGCCGCCACCGCCGCGGCCTCGGCCACCGCCGGGTGGGCGACGAGCGCCGACTCCACCTCGAACGGGCCGATGCGATAGCCGGCAGAGATGATCACGTCGTCGGCTCTGCCCTCGAAGCACAGGAATCCGTCCTCGTCCTGGCTGACCTGGTCGCCGGTCGGCCACAGGCCACCGTCGCGGCGGTCCTCGATGCTCCAACTCCCATCCGCTCGGCGCTCGACGCCCTCGCCGAGATACCCGAGGAAAAAGGTCGGCACGCTCCTCGGATCCGCGAACAGCTCGCCGTCGCTGACGCTCAACTGTACGCCCTCGAGCGCTCTGCCCATCGAGCCTGCGCGCGCCGGCTCGCCAATCTCCATGCCGGTCATCTGGCCCGTCTCGGTCTGCCCATACCCATCGCGGATGTCTAGCCCGGTGGCCTCTCTCCAGACCTTCAGCACCTCAGGGTTCAGTGCCTCACCGGCAGCCACCATCCCCCTCAGGCTCGGGAGCGCCCTCAACTTCGCTCGCTTGGCGATCACGCGGTACTCGGTGGGGGCCATGCACAGCAAGCTCACCCTCTCTCTCTCGAGCAGATCGAGTCGTTCCTGCGGATCGAAGCGCGCGTCGTGAAGCAGGGCGCCAGCTCCCATCAACCAGGGCGCGATGAACACGTTGCGCGCCGACTTACTCCAGCCACTGGCCGCCGTGCACCACACGAGATCTCCCGCCCGGGCGCCCAGCCAATGCTCGGCCTGCACCCGTTGGCCGTACAGATAGCGCTGGGCGTGCACAACGGCCTTCGGCTCGCCCGCCGTGCCGCTCGTGAACGTGATCAGCGCCGGTTCGCCCTCCTGCAGCTCGGCGTAGGGCGCCTCATCCCGGGCGAACAGAGACTCATCGGGCATGAACATCACCGGGCACCGCGGCTCGGCGGCCTCGATCTCCAAGCGGTTGCGCTCGTCGGCCAAGATCAGCGAGGGGCGCGCCACCCGCAGGCGCAGGCGCAGGTCCTTGGCCCGCAGCTGCTCGGTGCAGGGCAGCGCCACCGCACCGATCCGAAAGCAGGCCATCATGCTCCACACCCACTCGGGCCGGTTGCCGATCAGAGTCATCACGACCTCGCCGCGTCCCACGCCCCGCTGCAAGAAGGTCTGCGCCAACCGAGCGCTGCGCTGCGCCGCCTCGCCGAACGTCCACTCGCGCCGGCTGCCGTCGCGGGCGAGCTCTCGTAGCGCCAGGCTCTGAGGCGACTGGGCCTGGAGGACGTCGCGGGCGAAGTTCACAGTGGCGCAGTCTGCCACGGCGCGCCGCCCAGGTATCCTGCGGAGAACCTTT
>DATHPT010000191.1:0-6213 GCA_035483615.1 Solirubrobacteraceae bacterium
TATTTTGTGGCTAACGGGGTACTGGCGTCGGGTGCTCGACCGGGACAGTGCGTCGTTGTCCAGAACGCCGATTCCCAAAAGACCTGCAATCTATATGTGGCGCACGACAATAATGGCGCCTGGGAACCTCCGAAGCTCATAGGGATCCTCTCGGCGGCGGATGCCCCCGACTGGAGCTCCGAACTCAGGGATCATACCGCCGGGACCTCGCCGGACGGTCGCTATCTAGCTTTCATGTCCGAGAGAAGCCTGACGGGCTATGACGTGCGCGATGCGGCCAGCGGGAAGCCTGACGAGGAGGTTTACCTGTATGACGCTGCAAGCAGCCAGGTCACATGCGCCTCGTGCAACCCCAGCGGAGCGCGCCCGCGCGGCATGGAAATCGGCGACAGATCTCGCTTCATCTCAGATAGAGAGTGGGGCCCAACCACCTGGCTCGCGGCGAACATACCGGGCTGGAGCGGGTTCACGCTGCTGCAGTCTGCCTATCAGCCTCGCTACCTGTCCGATAGCGGACGACTGTTCTTCAACAGCTCCGACGCTCTTGCGCCTCAGGACGTCAATGCGACAGAGGATGTGTACGAGTACGAGCCCGCTGGCATCGGTGATTGCGCCACATCGTCCATCTCGTTCCACACTCAGCCAGACGGCTGCGTCAACATGATCACCTCGGGGACCTCGCCCGCGGAATCGGCGTTCCTCGACGCGAGTGAAAGCGGAGGAGACGTCTTTTTCCTGACGGCCGCAAAATTGTCCTCTGAGGACCTGGATGCGGGCACCGATGTGTACGACGCGCGCGAATGCACGCCCGCGGCGCCGTGCTCCACCGGGTTGGTCGCGCCGCCGCCGTGTTCGACGGGCGATTCCTGCAAGGCTGCGCCGACGCCTCAACCGACCGCATTCGGTGCGCCGGCCAGCGCGACCTTCGCGGGTGCAGGCAATGTGCTCACACAGGCCCCACAGACTTCCTCACGTCCCGCACAGCGGTCGCTGACGCGCGCGCAGAAGCTGGCACGGGCTCTGAAGACGTGCAGGCGCGAGAAGAGAAGCAGGAAGCGCATTGCGTGTGAACGGATGGCTCGCAAACGCTATGGAAAAACGGCGGCCGTGAAGGCGGACGGCTCAAAGCGCAGGCACGGATCGTCCTCCGACGAGACCGCGCGTTGAAGGGGGCGTTGGACGTGATACGAGCAGACCACAGCAGCTTGAAGCGCAGGACCTCACTCAGGATCTCGGTGATCGCGTCACTCCTCGCGCTGCTTGCGCTTGGCGGCGCGGGGAGTGCGTCGGCGGAAATGCCCTGGTGGCACCTGTCCGAGGAAGGCAGGCCGGCGAACGTGCGACCCGGGAGCGCGCAGGACGGCGTTCAGGAAGTCACCGTCAGCGCCACCGGAGGGTCCTACACCCTGTTGGAGCGCAAGTTTGGCCTGGAAGGTGTGGAAGGGCCCATTTCGGAAGAATTCAACTTCAATGCCTCCGACCAGGAAATGCGCGAAGGTCTCGAACGCATCTTCGGTGCGAACGCGGTCGAAGTGACCGGCGGGCCGGGCGACGCCACTGGCAGCAAACCCTATGTGATCAAGTTCGTGGGAAGCCGCGCTGACCAGCCCATCGAACAGATGTACGACTTCACCAGCCTCAGTGGGGGCGCCGAAGAATCGGTGGCCAAGAGCGTCGACGAAGGCCGAGCAGATGGTGCGCTTGTGGTGGTGGCAAGCAACCTGGGGGATAAGGACGTCCAGGCTCAATCCTCGCCTCTGACGATCACCGACGAGCTGCCGCCGGGACTGGCTGCCGTCAGGACCGAAGCGATGGTCGGAGGCAACCACCAATTCCTCAAATGCGCGCAGCCGGCTGGACCTTGCACCTGGAGTGGAGCGGTGCCGTCCTACGACAGCATCGAAATGGTCACCTACGTCAATGCCCAGGCGGGCGCGAAATCTGGCGAAACCAACGAAGCAAAGGTCAGCGGCGGCGGCCTGCCGGAAGCCAGGCTCCGACAGCCAGTGGTTCTAAATGACGCACCGGTTACGTTCAATGTGCAGAAATATGAAATGAACGCAGAAGAAGAAGGCGGAGCGTTGGATACGCAGGCCGGCTCTCACCCATTTCAGCTGACCACCGATCTATCGTTGAATCAGGAATCCGACGCATTGCGGGCACCGGAGATGGTGAAGGATCTGAACTTTCGGCTGCCGCCCGGCTTGATCGGCAATCCAACGCAATTCCCTCAGTGCACCGATTCCCAATTCGAAAAAGGCATGAACGGCAGCAACGAATGCCCGCCCGATACCGTGGTGGGAGTCGCCTCGGTCAAGGCGGCCGCGGAAGCGCTCGGGCGCGGCATTCTCACCTTCGTGGTGCCCGTGTTCAACCTGAAGCCGTCTGTCGGCGAGCCCGCACGCTTTGCCTTCTCCGCGGAGGGAAATCACATCTTTCTCGACACATCGGTGCGTACCGGAGAAGATTATGGCGTGACGGTCAGCGTGAAAAGCATCACGCAGGAAGCCACGCTGCTGGAGAGCCAGGTGACCTTCTGGGGTGTTCCCGGCGATCCGCGTCATGACGGCTCCCGCGGATGGAGCTGTGTGGACGGTGGTCGTTGGTACAACCCACCAGAAGCTCCATGCGGGCCCTTGAACGCCCTCTCCCCGCCGCCGCTTCTGAGCATGCCGACCTCGTGCACCGGTCCCCTGCACAGCAGTGTTCAGGCCGATTCGTGGGAGCACCAAGGGGTATTCGGGACCTACCCCACCAGCGAAGCGATGCAGGCGCTCGACGGCTGCAACCGCCTGCCCTTCGACCCCTCGATCACGGTGGCTCCGGATGGTCCCGCCGGCAGCACGCCTTCCGGCTTGACTGTGGGCATCCACGTGCCGCAGGACCTGGTCCTGAATGCGACGGCGCTATCGGAGTCCAACGTGAAGGACACGACGGTGGCGTTGCCGGCCGGTGTGGCGTTGAACCCCGCCGCCGCTGATGGCCTGGAGGCGTGCAGCGAAGAACAGGTCTCCCTCGGCGCTCGGTCGGTCCCTGCCTGTCCCGACGCCTCGAAGGTGGGGACGGTCTCGATCAAGTCGCCCTTGCTCCCCAACGCCTTGGAAGGCTCTGTGTATCTGGCGGCGCAGGACGCAAACCCATTTGGGAGCCTGATCGCCTTGTACATCGTGGCTCAGGACCCGATCTCCGGGACGATTGTCAAGGTTGCCGGTGAAGTGAAACCGGATCCTGTCACGGGGCAGCTGGTGTCGACGTTCGACAACACGCCTCAACTGCCCTTCGAAGACTTGGAGCTGCACTTCTTCGGAGGCGATCGCGCACCGCTCGGGACGCCCGCACAGTGCGGGACCTACACGACCGGGGCCAGTATCGCGCCATGGTCTGGCAATCCGTCCTCGAACCTCTCCTCGAGCTTCCAGATCACCTCTGGACCCGGCGGCAGCTCGTGCTCTGACCCGTTGCCGTTCGCGCCCTCGCTGACAGCGGGCTCGACGAACATCCAGGCGGGCGCGTTCAGCCCGTTCACGATGACGATGAGTCGTCCGGATGGCCAACAGAGCCTCAAGGGGGTGCAGCTTCGCATGCCTCCAGGGCTGCTGGGGACGCTCTCGTCGGTGAAGCTGTGCGAAGAACCACAGGCCGACGCCGGCACATGCGGTCCTGAGAGCCTGATCGGCGAAACGGTTGTGAGCGTCGGTTTGGGTGGCGATCCCTACAGCGTGCGAGGCGGGAGGGTGTACATCACCGGTCCGTATGAGGGCGCGCCCTACGGTCTGTCGATTGTGAATCCGGCGAAGGCCGGCCCGTTCGACTTGGGCCAGGTGATCGTCAGGGCGAGAATCGAAGTCGATCCTCTGACCGCCGTGTTGACGATCTCGACCGACACCTCCGGTCCGTATGCGATCCCGCAGATCCTCGACGGGATCCCCTTGCAGATCCAGCATGTGAACGTAGTGATAAACCGGCCGGACTTCACGTTCAATCCCACCAACTGCTCGCGGACCGCGATCGCGGGTGCCTTGACAAGCGGTCAGGGAGCGACGGCGGCGCTGTCGGTGCCCTTCCAGGTCACCAACTGCGCGACGCTCGCCTTCAAACCGCAGTTCAAGGTGTCCACGGCGGGAAAGACCTCCAGGGCCAATGGCGCGAGCCTGGATGTGAAGCTCGCCTATCCGAAAGCGCCATGGGGATCCCAGGCGAACATCAAGTCGGTGAAGGTAGACCTTCCCAAGCAGCTGCCCTCGCGCCTGACGACGTTGCAGAAGGCGTGTCCCGACGCAACGTTCAACCGCAACCCCGCGTCGTGTCCGCCGGGGTCGCGGATCGGCAGCGCCACGGCGACGACGCCGATCATCCCGGTCGGGCTGTCGGGGCCCGCGTACTTCGTCTCCCACGGCGGCGCGAAGTTCCCCGAACTCGTGATCGTGCTCTCGGGCTACGGCGTCACCGTGCAGTTGCACGGTGAAACGTTCATCAACTCAGCGGGAATCACCAGCAGCACGTTCCGCTCGATCCCGGACGTGCCGATCGGCGTCTTCGAGCTGAAGCTGCCCCAGGGCAAGGGCTCGGCGCTCGCAGCGAACGGAAATCTCTGCACGAGCACGCTGAGAATGCCGACCACGTTCACCGCCCAAAACGGGATGGTGATCAAGCAGTCCACGCCGATCTCACCCACGGGCTGCGCCAAGCACAAGGCCAAGAGGAAAGTCAAGGCCAAGCCGAAGGGGAAAGTCAAGGCCAAGCACAAGAAGAAGAGATGACATGCCGAGCAGACCACAGGACGCGCCCGCCGAGCTAGACGCGCCCGCCGAGTTGGACGCGCCCGCCGGGATGGATGCGCCAGCCGAGCTGGACCAAGGACGCTCGCGCTCCGCCCGCACCGGACCGGAGCGCGAGCAGGTCTCAGACGTGCAGCGGGCGCGGTTGATCGCAGCGATGGTCGAAGTGGTCGCGGAGCGGGGCGCCGCCAATGCCTCCGTTGCGCACGTGGTCGCCCGAGCCGGGGTCTCGCGGCGCACGTTCTACGAACTATTCGAGGACCGCGAAGAGTGCTTTCTCGCCGCCTTCGACGCCGGGATCGCCAGGGCCAAGCGTTATGTGCTCAGCGCCCACCCGTTCGAGGCGCGGTGGGCTGAGCGGATCAGGCACGCGCTCGCCGCGTCGCTTGCGTTCCTCGACATCGAGCACGGTGTGGGCTGGCTGCTGGTCGTTGGATCGCTGGGGGCCGGTCCCAGGGCGCTCGAGCAGCGGCGGCGGGTGCTCGTGCAGATCATCGCCGTCGTAGACGAAGGTCGTCTGGAGGGAAAGAGTGCAGAGGGTCCCCCGGCGCTGATCGCCGAGGGCCTGGTGGGAGGAGTCCTCTCACTGATCTACGCACGGATGCTGGAGGGCGATCCGGCCCCGTTGACCGATCTGCTTCCCGCGCTGATGTCGATGATCGTGCTGCCCTACCTCGGGCAGGCGGCTGCCAACCGGGAGCTTGCCCGCCCAGCTCCGCCCGCCCGTCACGGACGGCGTACGGGGGTGGCGGATCCGCTGCGCGACCTCGACATGCGGCTCACCTATCGGACGATTCGTGTGCTGCTCGCGATCGACGAGCTGGATGGGCAAGGATCGCGTCCGTCGAACCGTCAGGTCGCTGACACAGCCGACATTCGCGATCAGGGCCAGGTCTCAAAGCTGCTGACGCGGCTGGAGCGTCTTGGCCTGATCGAGAATGCCGCGCACTCCCGCGTCAGGGGCGAGCAGAATGCCTGGCGGCTCACAAAGCAAGGGGCAGGCGTGCGCGAAGTGGTATCGCCGTAGCGCGAGGTATCGCCGTAGCCGTGGTCAGGCGCGTGCGCCGGCAGCCGCGCCCATCCGCTTTAGCAGCAGCTTCGCGTCCTTCTCGCTCACGGTGCGCAGCTGTCCCTGGAACGCGAGCTTCCAGTGCTCGGCCGGCCACTTGCGGACGTGCTCGAGCTTGGTGGCAAGCTCTTCCGCCGGCACCCACTCGTCCTGCTCGAGCACGATCTCAGGCTCGGTCGGAAAGCGCCACGGGTAGGCGTCGGCTTTGCCGGGCTTGCCGGGCCATAGCTTCGTGCGGTCCTCGTACATCTCGCCGGTCACCACGATGCTGCCGGCAAAGGACATCACCTTCGTCAGGTACAGCACGATTCTGTCTCCCGGCTCGATCTGAAGCGCGCGCGGCCGGTTGCGCTCCTTGATCCCGAT
>DATHPT010000192.1:0-4485 GCA_035483615.1 Solirubrobacteraceae bacterium
CAGCGTTGTCTTGCCGGATCCGCTCGGCCCATAGAGGGCCACGAGCTCCCCCGCGCTCACCGACAGCGACACGCCGTCAACGGCACGCACCACCTCCCCATCACCTACGCGATAGTGCTTGACGACCTTCTCGAGTTCCAGCATCAGAGGGATGCTCCACGACGAGCGCTTGCAACCTGCACGGCTGCAAAGCTCGAAGGACAGGCCAGAAGGAACATCAGAGCAGCCCACTCGAAGAGTGTCATTTTTACGCACTCACCCATATATGACTGCAGAAGCCCCCCGGCCCCCTTTGCCGCGCGCCTGTCAGATGTCGGTATCGAGCCCACCCCGCCTTTCCAGCTGACCGACCGATCCTGTTTTCAGACCATACTCCACGCAGCCGGTCGAATCGACTCAGCTTCCCAGCGCTCAGGTGAAGATCGTCCAACGCACGAGCAGAGCGCCTTTCATACGACCAGCGCTCATGATGCAATCCAACCCGCCGGACAGGCGCTTTGCCGAGTTCTGCCCCTGCGATCGACTAGCAGAATCAGGCAGAACCATCCGATTTGACGCGATCTCGGCAAGTCGGAAACATTCCAACAGACGCATACCGCTCTCAGAGCTGCCGTCCTGCCGATACTCACGGCGCTCGCCGGCTGTTCCCTCGTCTGTGGGCCGATCCCGAGATGGGCATTTCGATCGAGGCGATCGGTCCGCCGGTCTCCGTGTAGGCTCCGCGACATGGAGCCATCGAAATGAGCCTCATCCGCCTCGAGCACGACGGCCCGCTGGCAGTGCTCAGCATCGACAGCCCGCCCCTGAACCTGTTCGATCAGGAGTTGATGGCCGAGCTGGCCAAGGCGGTGGAGGAGCTGAGCGCCAATCCGCCGCGCGGGCTGCTCATCAGAGCTGACGGTCGTGCCGTCAGCGGCGGCGTGGACGTGCACGTCTTCGACGGTCTCACCCCCGCCCAGGCGGCCGACATGTGGGTGGAGCTGCTGGAGATCGTGCACCGGGTCGAGCAGCTGCCGCTGCCCACCGTGTTCGCAGCGCACGCCCTGTGCCTGACCGCCGCGTTCGAGCTCTCGCTGGGCTGCGACATCCTGCTTGCCGCCGAGTCGGCGCGCTTCGGGCTGGTCGAGACCGTTGTCGGGCTGACACCGGCGATGGGTGGCACGCAGCGCCTCGCCGAGCGCGCCGGACCGGCTCGTGCGCGCGAGCTGGTGATGACCGGCGAGCTCTACGGCGCAGCAACCCTCGAGCGCTGGAACGTCGTCAACCGTGTGCTACCCGACGAGGGCTTCGACGAGGCCGCGCGCGCCTTCGCGCGCAGGCTCGCAGAGGGACCCACGCGCGCGCACGCGGCGACCAAGGCGATCGTTCGGGCCTCCCTGGACAGCGGTGGCGCTCACGGCGCAGACGCGCGTGTGCCAGAGTTGGCGGGTGACCTGTTCGCCACCGAGGATCTGAAGGGCGCGGTGCGCTCCTTTCTGGAGCGTGGGCCCGGCCACGCCACCTACGAGGGTCGCTGAGCGAGCTGGGCGTCGCGCCGGCAACACGGCAACGGTAGGTCTATACCGCGAGCTAAGCGCTCCGCAAGGTGGGTTCCACACGGCGATAGGCACACGGTGGTGGGGCGCTAGGCGATCGCACGCTGCACACGGCGGCCACTACACGGCGACGGGGCGGTACTCGCGCGTGGTGGGGTTCTGCTCCAGCAAGCCGACCGCTCGTAGGGTCTTCACATAGCGATGGGTCGTCGATGGCGACATGCGCAGCTCTTTGGCGAGATCGATGATCGCTCGCCATGGTCGTTCCGGTCCGAAGCAGGAGAGGATCGCAAGTCCACGGAGCAACGACTGCGAGAGCTGCGGGTCGCCCAGCGCGTCGGCGAGCGCCAGCTGGGTCGCGTTCTGTAGAGAGCGACCCGTCTGATGATCCTCGGCCGGCTGATGGTGAGCATTGTCAAGGACCGCCATCAGCAGGCTTGAGACCGTGCCATTCCTGGCCTGGCTTGCAGATCGGATCACCTGCTCGATCTGCGCAGGTGAGAGCGCTATCGAGATCTCCTGGTCTTGTGTCATAGCTCTGATCTCCAAATCTCGCGCTTGTCGGACGACTCAACAAAACCCTCGCCGGGTGGAAATCACTCTCGCGAGCCACCACGAGAGCCAGGGCCCACCTGCTCAGACCAATGCCTCGCGCACCCGCCCCAGGCCAATGCCTCAAGATCCACTTTTTCGATCCTACCCTGACTATTTACTTATCATTCAGACCCCAGAATCGAACGTTTCCAACAGATGTTTTCCCTATACGCACCCGACGGGCACCTGGATCACTAGCTGGCGAAAAAATCGGTTCACACCATTGGGACGGTCCGTATCCGGCTCGGAGCACCGCGGTACGCACAGTCCTGTGCCGATCGTGAGGCTCTGATAGATACCCTTCCCAATGGGCTCCCCCTCGCCGAACCGAATCCGCATCGGCCGGCGTGTCGGGGTGGTGGCCGCGGCGCTGGGCCTGGCGGCGGTGCTGGTGTTCGCGCTCACTCGACTGAACCTCCACCATGTCGCCCACGCGCTGGTCTCTGCCAGCCCCGGCTGGGTCCTGCTGGCTCTCGCACTGATGATGCTCTCGCTGCTGGCCCGCTCGGTCTCCTGGCACGAGACTCTGCGTGCTGCCCTGCCAGGCGCCCGCGTCGGCTGGGCACCCGTGGCGCGCGCGACGATGATCGGCGTGATGGCCTCCGCGCTGATCCCGGGCCGGATCGGAGAGCCGACGCGAGTTGTGGTGCTCAGTCGCCGCCTCGAAGGCCCGGCGGCCAGCACACTGCCCGTGGTGGCGGGCACGGTCTTCTCGCAAACGCTGATCAACCTGCTCGCCCTCGCGATCCTTGCGGCCATCACGTTCTCGAGCGTGCCGCTGCTGCACGGGCACGCCTCGGCGCTCGAGGCGGTGCTCATCGCGCCCGCGCTCGTGGCGCTGCTGGTGTTCGGCGGCCCGCCGCTGCTGCACGTCGCCCAGCGCTCGAGCAATGTCCGCATCCGCAGCGCTGCGGTCGCTCTCACCGAGCTGCTTCGCCTCGCCCGGCGTGGCCTGCTGGTGTTCGCAAGGCCGCGCTACGGAGTCGCTGCGATCGGCGCCCAGCTGTTTGCCTGGGTCTTGCAGTGGGGCTCCTGCTACATGGTCGTGCTTGCACTGGGCCTGGAGCACAAGGCCACCCCGGTCACTGCCGCGGCGATCCTGCTGGCGGTGAACGTGACGGCGGTGCTGCCGGCCACGCCGTCCAATGTCGGCGTGTTCCAGGCCGCCTGCCTGGTGGTGCTGGCCGCCTACGGCATCGGCGCAGGGCCGGCTCTTGCCTACGGGATCATCCTGCAGGCGATCGAGCTGCTTACCGCGCTCGCACTGGGAGTTCCCGCACTGCTCAGAGAGGGCATGAGCTGGCGCGACATCCGCCGCACGCCGCTCAGCTGACGAGCGCCCGCAGCGACTGGCGCAGGGAGCGGGTCGTCTGCAGCACCGCCGTCGGCTCATATCCGCAGTGAGCCATGCAGTTCTCACAGCGCGGGTCTTTGCCACGACCGTACTTGTTCCAGTCGGTTGTCTCCAGGAGCTCCTGATAGGTGGCCGCATAGCCGTCCGACATCAGATAGCAAGGCCGTTGCCAGCCGAACAGCGAATAGCTCGGGATGCCCCAGGCGGTACAGTCGAATTCGGCCTTGCCTTCGAGGAAATCGAGGAACAGCGGGCTGTGGTTCAGGCGCCATCGCTTGCGCCGTCCATCCGCGAACGCCTCGGCGAACAGCTCGCGCGTCTGGCGGACCCCGAGGAAGTGCTCCTGGTCGGGCGCCTTCTCATAGGCGTAGGCGGGCGAGATCATCATTTCGTCAACGCCGAGATCGTCGTTGAGGAAATCCAGCACCTCGCGCACCGTCTTTGGCGAGTCGTGCGTGAAGAAGGTCGTGTTGGTGGTCACACGAAAGCCGGCCGCCTTCGCGGCGCGAATCGCAGCGACTGCCTTGTCGAACACGCCCTCGCGTTCAACCGAAGCGTCGTGGCGCTCCCTCAGACCGTCCATGTGGATCGCCCATGCAAAATACGGGCTCGGCTTGAATTCCGCGAGCTTACGCTCGAGCAGGAGCGCGTTGGTGCACAGGTACACGAATCGCTTGCGTTTGACGAGCTCGGCGGCGATCAGATGAATCTCGGGATGAATCAGCGGCTCGCCGCCGGCGATCGAGACCATCGGAGCGCCGCTCTCCTCGATTGCGCCGACCGCCTGCTCGACCGACATGCGCCTGCGCAACACATGCTCTGGGTGCTGGATCTTGCCGCAACCGGAGCACGCCAGGTTGCACTGGAACAACGGCTCCAGCTCGACGATCAGCGGGAACCGCTCGCGCCGCGCGAGCCGCTGGCGCATCAGATACCACCCCATCCGCGCACCCTGCCTGACCGGAACCGACATTCGTGGACCTCACTTGCTCGCTATCGGGC
>DATHPT010000193.1:0-2539 GCA_035483615.1 Solirubrobacteraceae bacterium
CGGTGCGCACACCGTGTGCCTTGAGCATGCAGATCACCGACAGGCCGATCGGCCCGCAGCCGATGACGACCGCGACGGTGCGCTTCTTGACCTCACCCCGGCGTACCGCGTGCCAGCCGACAGCCATCGGCTCGGTCAGCACGGCGACTCCGGGCGCGAGGCCATTGGGCACGGGAACGGTAAGAGACTCCTGCACGAGCATCTGCTCCGCATAGGCACCGGGAGCCGCCACCGACAGACCGGTGGCGTGGACGTTCTTCCCGACACGCAGCAGAGGCAACGAGACCACCGTCGTCCCCGTCGGCACCGACCGCCGGCAGGAGGGGCCATGTTCGACGATCTCACCGCAGAACTCGTGCCCCATGACGACGTCCTGGTTGGAGCGCATGAAGTCTGCATAGCCGGTCTCCAGAGCCACGTCTGCCATCTCGTCGCAGTGATGGCGAGCATGAAGATCTGATCCGCAGATGCCACAGCGAAGGACATCGATCAATACCTGCCCCTCCTCGGGGGCAGGCGTCGGCAGATCGACGACCGTCAACTGGCCTTCTTTACAGTTCACGGCCTTCATCGAGCGCCCGCGACGACGATCGATCCGGCGAGCACGCGCAAGAGCTCGACCCAACCCGACCCGGGAAGGTCGGGCTCGACGGCACGCTGCACCCCGGTGCCGAGTCCGAGCGCGAGGATGATGGTGCTCAGCGCCTCGGGGTCGATCGGGAAGTCCTCGCCGAGCCGCGTTGACGAGTCATCGTGCAAACGCGTAGTCGTCGAGGTCGAAGCGGGCGCTGCGCCAGGCCGCCTCGAGCGAGAGGCTGGGTCGGAACGGCGCGTCGCCGTGCTTGTCGAAGTAGTAGCTGTTCGCGTTCGAGCAGGCGCCCCGGAAGAAGACCTGGTTGTGGCGGCGCCCGAGCATCGACTCGAAGTAGCGACGGTTGGCCTCGGGCGTGATCTCCACGCGCGTGGCGCCTTCGCTGCGCGCCCGCTTCAGGCAGCGCACGATGTGGCGCATCTGGGTCTCGATCAGACCGAAGTAGGACTGGCCGTTGAACCCGTAGGGACCGAGGATCGAGAACGAGTTCGGAAAGCCGGGGACGCTCACGCCCTCATAGGCCTGCAGCCGGTTGGCATCCCACCACTCCTCGAGGTCAACACCACCCGCGCCCAGCGTCGCGAATGCCGGCAAGTTCCCGGAGTCGAACACCTTGAACCCGGTTGCAAGGAGGAGCACGTCGAGAGGATGCTCGACCCCGTCGCTTGTGCGAACGCCCGTCTCGGCGATCGCCTCAATGGAGGTGGTTTCGAGCAGCACGTTCTCCCGGTTGAAGACGGGGATGTACTCATTGGAGAAGCTCGGGCGCTTGCACCCGAGGGAGTACTTAGGCGTGAGCTTCTCGCGTACGACGGGATCCTTGACCTCGCGGAGCATTTTGCGAGCGGTGGCTTCGCCGCGGGCGGTGAGGCTCGGGAACTGGCCGGCGAAGTGGGCGGCGAGCACGAAGGTGACCTCCACGAAGGCCTGACTGGCCCAGCGTGTGGCGAGCTCGGCGCCGGGCACCAAGCGCAGTGCCCGGCGCACGCGCGGGCTCATCGGGGCGTCGAGCTTGGGTAGGCACCAAATGGGAGTGCGCTGGAAGACGGTGACCTGCTCAACTTCAGGGGCGATCGCGGGGATGAGCTGGATCGCCGAGGCACCCGTGCCGATCACCCCGACGCGCTTGCCGCGCAGGTCGACCGAGTGATCCCAGCGCGCCGTGTGCATGGTCGTGCCGGCGAAGGAGTGCAGGCCCTCGATCTCGGGCGGCGTGGGCTGGCTGAACACGCCTGTCGCGCCGACCACGTATCGCGCGGTGATCTGCTCGCCGGTCGCGGTCTGGATGCGCCACGCGTGGGCGTCCTCGTCGAACCTCGCCCCGACCACCTTGGTGTTCAGCTGGATGCGATCGCGCACCCCGTACTTGTCCACGCAGTGCTCCGCGTAGGCCTTGAGCTCCGTCCCCGGCGCGTACACGCGCGACCAGTCGCTGCGCTTCTCGAAGGAGAACTGGTAGCTGAAGGACGGGATGTCGACCGCTATTCCCGGGTAGGTGTTCCAGTGCCAGGCGCCCCCCACACCGTCCCCGGCCTCGAGCACGACGAAGTCGCGGAAGCCGGCCTGGTCGAGCTTGATCGCCGCCCCGATGCCCGAGAAGCCGGCACCGATCACGACGACCTCGTGGTCCATTGCGATATCCGAAGTATCCATATGCTCAAGGTATCGAGAACGCTCGCCGAGCGCCGCGGCAGCGCTTGCCACACGAGCGCCCACCTGGAAGGGCCGCGGTAGTTCCGCTCACGCGCATCTCCCGACCACGATTGAAGGTCGGCGCGATCTGATCGCGTGCATTTACGTGGGTACCGTCGATCATGAGGTTTTCATGTTCTTCGGCCGTCATCGCAGCGACAAGCGCGAAACGAAACGCGCGGCTGCCGACCTAACGAAGCTCCTCCGCCGATGCGAGCGCATTCGCGTTGGGGGAGGCGCCGCCGCCGCTTCGCG
>DATHPT010000194.1:0-22239 GCA_035483615.1 Solirubrobacteraceae bacterium
GATCACGGTCGCCATCGTCATCCCCTTGATCAGGCTGTAGATGACGTCGGTGGGGTCCTGAAACATCCAGAAGATCAGCGAGTAGCCGCCGGAGGAGACGTCGCCGACCTGCTGGACCACGGCGATGTAGGAGGCCAGGAAGGCTGCGCCGACTCCCGCGAGGTACATGAACGGCAGCACGACCCAGGCGGCGAGCAGGCGGGTTGCGCAGAGGAAGGTGAGCGAGTCGATGCCCATCACCTCGAGCGCGTCGATCTCGTCGGAGATCCGCATCGCGCCCAGCTCGGCGACGATGCCGGTGCCGACCTTGGCGGCCATCATGTAGCCGAAGGCGTAGGGAATGATCTCGCGCAGATCGCACCAGGCGGTGAAGACGCCCGCATAGGCGGGCGCGCCCTGGGCCTCGAGGAAGTAGGCGCCCTCGATCCCGCACTCCAGGCCCAGCACGAACATCAGCGCCCAGATGATGAGGGTCGAGGAGACGATCAGGATCCCCGACTGGCGCAGGGCCTCGCCGAAGAAGCGAAAGACGCGCAGGCCCCAGACGTCGCGGATGATGTTGCCGCCGAAGCGACCGATCTCGCCGGTCGCGGCGAGCCATTCGCGCGGCGTGACGAGCAGTTCGTTCATCTACTTGATGACCAGGATGTTGGGGTGGGTGGCCAGCAGCAGCTGGGTGTAGACGTAGTCGAAGGAGAAGATCGCCAGGAAGGTGACCACGACTGCCTGGTTGACCGCGCGGCCGACGCCCTCGGCGCCGCCAGAGGCGGTCATGCCCTTGTAACAGCAGACGATCGCAATGATGGCTCCGAAGATCGTGGTCTTCAGCGCCGATCCCCACAGGTCGGTGGTGGAGGCGTTGGCGAACAGGGTGTCCCAGAACGGGCCGAGCGGCTGCCCGTTGACGAGCTCGGCGAGCACGCCGCCGAACAGGCCGAACAGGATCGCGTAGACGTTGAACAGGCCGGTGACGAGCATCAGCGCGAGAAAGCGCGGCACCACCAGGTTCTTGACGGGATCCACGCCGAGCACCTGCAGCGCGTCCAGCTCCTCGCGGATCTTGCGCGCTCCCAGGTCCGCGGTGATCGCGGTGCCGGCCACGCCCGCGAGCACGATCGCGGTCACGTTCGGGCCGATCTCGCGGATCGCGGCAAGCACGAAGATCCCGCCGAGGCGGTCGAGGGCGCCGAAGATCGTGAGGAAGTTCGCAGCCTGCAGGCCGGGTGCGGCGTAGCAGATGGCGACCGTCGAGATCAGCAGCGGAAACCAGCAGAGGCGCAGCGCGAACAGGAACTGGGAGACGAACTCGCCGCCATAGGGATAGGGCGGGCGCAAGGCAGAGGAAATCGTCCTGCCGGTCAGGATCATCATGTCCCCTATTTCCTCGAGCAGGTTCCTGGTCGGTAGGAAAGCCCGCTCGGCTGCACTGCGAACCATCTCGATACCCCTCCTCGGGTGTCGGTCTTGACCGCGCACCCAACTCTACTGACCGCGTGGCCAACTCTACGCGATCGGCAGGCCGAACGCCAGCGGCGCTGATATCGTGGCGCGCGCTGTGAGGGTGGGAATGCTGTCTCCGAGGATGTCGCTCGCTGCGTGCGGCGTGATGCTCGTCGTGCTCGCGGGCGGATGCGGCGGGACCCAGCGCGACGCTCATGAACCGAGTGGCACCTACAAGGTGGAAGTTCTGCACGCGCGGTTCCCCGCGAGACAGGCGATCGCACGCGACACGAAGCTCACGCTGATCGTGCGCAACGCAGGGTTGCGCACGATCCCGAACGTGGCGGTGACGCTCGACTCCTTCTATTACACGAGCGACTACCCGCACCTGGCCGCGAGCAAGCGACCGGTGTGGATCGTGAACACCGGGCCAGGGGCTGTTCCGCGCAGACCGGTGCAGAGCGAGGAAGTCAATCCGCCGGGGGGTGGGGAAACCGCCTATGTGAACACCTGGGCGCTCGGCACGCTGGCGCCGGGAGCGAGCAGGCGCTTCGTGTGGCGGGTGACCCCGGTGAAGACAGGGGTCCACGTGGTGCACTATGCGGTCTCGGCGGGGCTCGACGGGAAGTCGCTTGCGCGTCTGGCCGGAGGGGGCCGCGCCGTGGGGCGCTTCATCGCCGCGATCGCACCGGTGCCGCCGGCGACGCATGTGAACCCGGAGACCGGGCAGATCGCGGCCGGGCCCACGCCCACTCCGGTAGCGCCCCAGCCGGCCGCTGAATAGATATCTCCGCGTAGATATCTCCGCGGCCGGGCCAACATCTCGGCGGCCGACTTCCGCCGCCGGCCCGAACAGCAACCTCACACGAGCAGCAACCTCAGCTCGCCTTCGAATGACGTCCTCACAGGGGCCGTTTGGCCGTCTGTCGAAAGATCGCATGTGAGGTTTCGCCAGCTGGGCGATACCCAGGGGACGGTTGGGGGCTACGATGCGATTCCGTCCTACGCCCTGAAATCAAGCCAGGAGGAATCGAGTCAGCCCATGCCAAAGAGCCGCCAGCAGAACGTGACAGCCGCGCAGTGGAGCGCCAACGGGAGCGCGCTCGGCTCGCTTGACCTGACCCTTCCCGTGAACCAGATCTTCGCTTCGAACGTGTTCAGCGTGGCGGTGCAGCGCCGTCGCCTGCCGAAGCACGTGTTCAAGGCGCTGCAGCGCACGCTCGAGCGGGGCGAGGCGCTTGACACCACACTCGCCGACGCGGTGGCGCAGGCGATGAAGGAATGGGCGATGGAGAAGGGCGCCACCCATTACACCCACTGGTTCCAACCGCTGACCGGGTCGACCGCCGAGAAGCACGACTCCTTCTACGGGCCGGCGGGCGATGGGACGGCTATCGCGGAGTTCTCGGGCAAGGAGCTGATCCAGGGCGAGCCGGATGCCTCGAGCTTCCCGACGGGCGGCATCAGGGCAACGTTCGAGGCGCGGGGCTATACAGCGTGGGACCCCACGTCTCCGGCGTTCATCCTGGAGAACCCCAACGGTGCGCTGCTGTGCATCCCCACGGCCTTCACCTCCTGGACGGGCGAGGCGCTGGACAACAAGATCCCGCTGCTGCGCTCGATGGACGCGCTGTCAGGCGCGGCGGTCGGAGCGCTGGATCTGCTCGGCGAGGACGGCGCGACGCGGGTGTTCACGACGATCGGCTGCGAGCAGGAGTATTTCCTGATCGACGAGCAGTATTACTTCGAGCGCCCCGATCTGCTGACGACCGGCAGAACGCTGTTCGGCGCCAAGCCGCCCAAGGGGCATGAGCTCGACGACCACTACTTCGGCTCGATCCCCGAGCGGATCCTGGCCTACATGCTGGAGTGTGAGGTGGAGCTTGCGAAGCTGGGCGTGCCGATCAAGACGCGCCACAACGAGGTCGCGCCGAACCAGTTCGAGGTGGCGCCGATCTTCGAGAACTCCAACGTCGGCGCCGACCATCAGATGCTGACGATGCAGATCTTGCAGAACACGGCGCGCCGCTACGGGCTGGTGTGCCTGTTGCACGAGAAGCCGTTCGCCGGGGTGAACGGCTCGGGCAAGCACAACAACTGGTCGATGGGCACCGATACGGGCCTGAACCTGCTCGACCCGGGCGATACACCCGAGGCGAACCTCAAGTTCCTGTTCTTCTGCGCCGCGGTGATCCAGGCCGTGAACAAGCACCAGGCGCTGCTGCGCGCGTCGATCGCCAACTCCGGCCAGGACCACCGGCTCGGAGCCAACGAGGCGCCGCCGGCGATCATCTCGATCTTCCTCGGCGCGGATCTCGAGAAGGTGTTCTCGGCGATCGAGGCGGGCAAGGTGCAGCCGTCCAAGCCGGGCTCCTTCCTGGGTCTCGGCACACCGGTGCTGCCGCCGCTGCCGTTGCATGGCGGCGATCGCAACAGGACGAGCCCGTTCGCGTTCACCGGCAACAAGTTCGAGTTCAGGGCGCTCGGCTCCAGCCAGTCGCCGGCGTTGCCGAACACGGTGCTGAACACGATCGTGGCGGAGTCGATCGACGATCTGACCGACAAGCTGAAGACGGCTTTGAAAGCCTCTGGAGCAACGCTCGAGAAGGCGGTGACGAAGGTCGTCAAGGAGGTGTGGTCGGCGAACAAGCAGGTGGTGTTCGACGGCGACGGATATTCTGAGGCCTGGCACGCCGAGGCCGAGAAGCGAGGCCTCGCGAATCTACGCACGACCCCGGACGCGCTGCCGTGGCTTGTAGACAAGCAGACCGTGGCAGCGTTCAAGAAGTACAAGGTGCTGTCCAAGCGCGAGCTGGAGTCGCGCCTGGAGGTGTTCACCGAGCAGTATGCGGTAAAGATCAACATCGAGTCTGAGACGGCCGCCCAGATCGCTCGCACGATGCTGCTGCCGGCGGCGGTCAGGTACCTGAACGAGCTGAAGGCGACGGGCCTCGATGAGCTGGTGGAGGAGGTCGAGCCGCTGGTGAAGGAGTTCCAGTTCGCGATCGTCAAGCTGGAGGACGCCAACCTGAGCGACAACCAGCCGGACAGCTCGGCGATGAAGTGGGCGACCTACATGCGCGACACCACGATCCCCGCGATGGACGACGTGCGCGACGTGGCCGACCGCTTGGAGAAGCTAGTGGCCGACGACCTATGGCCGCTGCCGAAGTACTCAGAGATGCTGTTCATCAAGTAGCAACTCCTGCCACTACCACTGCGAAGCAGACGCAGTCCGGCGAACAGACAATGGCTTGGTGGGATGGGACAGACTCCATCCCACCAAGCATTTCACTCTCACTCAAACCTGCGCAAGATCGGTTCAGGAGATTTCCAACGCGTGGCCACCAGGAACGCTGATTAAGAGCGGGCCGATGCTCGATACTAATCCCTGTTCCGCCCCACCCATCGAGCAGGTTACGCCTTTGGACGCTGCGTCAAATTCGCCGCTGACCACCGTCGACATCGCCAGTTCTTCTACTAAATAGCTAGTTTCACCGTGGCATTCGTCTGTCTCTTCACCAATGATCGTTTTGCAGACAGCATCGTACGCCGGTTCACCGTCGCCACTATCCTTAATTGTGTCGCGAACCATAATTCCGTCCCCTTCAATCGTATAGGCCAATTCTGTTAACCAGGGGAGGTGTAACGCTTCGAGTAAGGCGGTTTCGCCAGTACACAGGCCTTTTATTAAGAGCGTACATATCATGTCGCTTTCTTCTTTTGAGTTCTCCACCACCTCGATTAAACCCAGAAAGCCAATTCCCACTGTCCCTAAGAAGGACACAGGACAAACAGCCTTAACCGGGCCACCGACAGCTTTCATGTCTTCAAACGTCAGTTCTCCAGTGGTCACCGATGGTAACTCTTCGGTGACTAAATTTTTGTCTACTAACCATTCCGGGGAAGCCAGCGCCGAGGCCACCGAGAAAGCGCTGAACACACACGCCGCCAGCACCATACTTGTTATATAGACTCTTCTCATATCTAACTAACCATTTCCCCTCATATGGGGCCAAGCTCTGAGCGTGCCCCGTCCGAGGCTAGTTTCAAGCCGGACGGAACACTCGTCCATGGTCAGAGAGCACTCAATCCAGCCTCTGAATCCACCTGCCTCCGCTGAATCTGAGCAGGCGGTGAACCTCTCAACAACTCGGTAGATCTTGGCCCATCCGTTCTACAGAGTCAAACAGTGTCTCCACCGCTGGACGCGCCATCCCAAATCAGCGCGAGCACGACCTTGACAGAGGCGTGTCAAGGTCGTGCTCGCGCTGCTAGCATCCAGCGGATGCCAGCGCGTGATTACCAGGAGGCTGTACGGAGCCGCGTCGTCGTGTACGACGGCGGCATGGGCGCGACGCTCGAGCAGTTCGACCTGACACAGGAGGATTACGGTGGTTTGCAGGGCAAGTGCCATGAGGCGCTGGTCTTGAACAGGCCGGATGTGATCGAAGGTGTGCACGCCTCGATGCTCGAGGCCGGAGCTGAGGTCGTGGAGACCGACACCTTCCAGGCGTCGCGGTTGAAGCTGGACGAGTGGGGCCTGGCGGACTACACGGTCGAGGTCAACACGAAGGCCGCTGAAATCGCACGGAAAGCCGCCGGCGAGCACCGTTTCGTGGCGGGCTCGATCGGACCGACGGGATTCCTGCCGGCTTCAGAAGACCCAACGCTCGGACAGATCCGCTTCGGGGAGCTGGTGGAGGTGTTCACCGAGCAGGCGGAGGGATTGATTGATGGGGGGGTCGATCTACTGATAATCGAGACGGCCCAGGACATCCTCGAGGTCAAGGCCGCGGTGTTCGGCGCTCGGGCGGCGTTCAGGAGCACAGGGAGGACACTGCCCATCCACACCTCTGTGTCTCTGTTGCCCAATGGCGGCAAGATGCTGCTTGGAACGGATGTATCAGCGGTGTTGTGCACGCTTGAGGCGCTAGGGGTGAGCGTGATTGGGTTGAATTGCTCGACCGGCCCGCAGGACATGCGTGACGCCATTCGCTTCCTGGGCGAATTCTGCTCCGTGCCGGTGGCCTGCATCCCGAACGCGGGGTTGCCGTTGCAGGGCCCTGATGGGGAGACAATCTTCCCGGAGAAGCCAGAGCCGCTTGCGGAGGCGCTGGGAGAGTTCGTCGAGCGCTATGGGGTGAGCGTGGTGGGTGGCTGCTGCGGCACGACGCCCGATCACATCAGGGCGATCGCCGAGCGGGTGCGCGGCAACGCCGTCCAGCCGCGTCCGGCGCCGAGGCCCCCCCATCTTTCCTCGATGATCGCGTCCACCGCGCTCGTGCAGGAGCCGCGCCCGACGATGGTGGGCGAGCGGGTCAACAGCCAGGGCTCGCGCAAGGCCAAGGAGCTGCTGCTGGCCGACGACTACGACGGTCTGGTGCAGATCGCCGAGGATCAGGTGACGGGCGGCGCACACGTGCTGGACCTGTGCGTGGCGCTGACCGAGCGGGTGGACGAGGACGAACAGATGCGGCTGCTGGCAAAGCGGATCTCGCTGACCCAGGAGCCTCCGATCCAGATCGACTCGACCGAGCCGGAGGTGATCGAAAGGGCGCTGGAGCAGATCCCGGGCCGGGCGATCGTGAACTCGGTGAACCTCGAGGCGGGCCGGGACAAGCTCGACCGGGTGGTGCCGGTGGCGCTCGCCCATGGCGCCGCGCTGATTGCGCTGACGATCGACGAGGTGGGGATGGCGAAGACCGCCCAGCGCAAGGTGGAGATCGCCCAGCGCATCCGCGATCTCTGCTGCGAGGAGCATGGCCTCGATCCGGAGGTGCTGATCTTCGACTGCCTCACGTTCACGCTGACAACCGGCGATGAGGAGTGGCGCCCGTCGGCGGTGGAGACGATCGAGGGCATCAGGCGGATCAAGGCGGAGATCCCGGGCGTGAAGACCTCGCTGGGCGTCTCAAACGTGTCCTTCGGCGTGTCTCCGGGCGCGCGGGCGGTGCTGAACTCGGTTTTCCTGCACCACTGCGTGGAGGCGGGGCTCGACCTGGCGATGGTGAACCCCAACCACATCACGCCCTACTCGGAGATCTCAGACGAGGAGCGCGAGCTCGCAGACGATCTCGTGTTCAACCGTCGCGAGGATGCGCTTGAGCAGTTCATCGGGCACTTCGAGTCAAAGGGCGAGCAGGAGACTCAGAGCACCGCCAACCCGACTGAGGGGATGGAGCCAGAGGAGGCGCTGCACTTCCATATCCTGCGTCGCCGCAAGGAGGGAGTGGAGGATTGGATCGACGCGTCGGTTGAGAAGATCGGGGCGGTGCCGACGCTCAACGAGGTGCTTTTGCCCGCCATGAAGGAGGTGGGCGACAAGTTCGGCGCCGGTGAACTGATACTCCCGTTCGTGCTGCAGTCCGCCGAGGTGATGAAGAAGGCGGTGGCACGCCTTGAGAACTACCTGGACAAGATCGAGGGCTACACGAAGGGCACCGTGGTGCTGGCGACCGTGTTCGGCGACGTGCACGACATCGGCAAGTCGCTTGTGAACACGATCCTCACCAACAACGGCTACACGGTGATCGACCTCGGCAAGCAGGTGCCGATCCAGACGATCCTCGACGCCGCCCAGGAGCACGAGGCGACCGCGATCGGGCTGAGCGCGCTGCTGGTGTCGACCTCCAAGCAGATGCCGGCCTGCATCCAGGAGCTGCACTCCAAGGGCATGCGGTACCCGGTGCTGATCGGCGGCGCCGCGATCAACAGAGCGTTCAGCTATCGCGCGCTGTACCCGGGCGGCCGGGAATCCGATGAGCAGTACGAGCCGGGGGTCTTCTACTGCAAGGACGCCTTCGAGGGGCTGTCGGTGATGGATCAGCTGATCGACTCGAGTGCCCACGATGCCCTGCTGGAGAAGCTGCGCACAGGCGCGAGCGCTTTCAGGGAAAAGGGTGAGGAGCCACAAGAGGAGCTCAACTTCGCTGACGACTCGGTGCGCTCGAACGTCAGCTCGAACGACCCCATACCCAATCCTCCCTGGTGGGGTGTGCAAGAGGTCCCCGTGGACATGCAGGAGGTCTACAGCCACCTCGACACGCACGTGCTGTTCAAGCTGCACTGGGGTGGCAAAGGCGTGAAGGGCGAGAAGTGGCGGGAGCTCGTTGAGGGGAACTTCCGCCCGCGCCTGGAGCGGATGTGGGCAGAGCAGGACTACCTGCACCCACGCGCGCTGCTCGGCTTCTTCCCCTGCTATGCACAGGGCAACGACATCGTCGTACTCGACCCCCGCACCGCAGGCCCCGACGCGACGCTCGACCCGGCCGACCTGGCGAGCGAGCTCACGCGCTTCGTGTGCCCACGCCAGCCGAAGGGCGACCGTATCTGCCTGGCCGACTTCTTCCGTCCCGCCGTTGGAGCGGACGGCCAGCCGTCAGCCGACGGCGAGCCACCTGAGGAGCTGGACGTGATCGCCGTGCAGGCGGTGACCGTCGGCTCGGAGGTGACCGAGCTGATGGCGAAGCTCGAGTCAGACGGCGAGTTCGCCGAGCAGCTGTTCGTGCACGGCCTCGGGGTACAAACGGCCGAGGGGCTGGCCGAGTGGCTGCACTACAAGGCACGCGAGATGCTTGGGATCCCCGCCACCCAAGGCCGGCGCTACTCGTGGGGCTATCCCGCGGTGCCCGAGCAGGCAGAGCACCTGAAGGTCGAGGAGCTGCTCGATCTTGGTCAGATCGGCATGAAGATCTCAGACGGCTATGCCCCGATTCCTGAGCAGTCGACGCTCGCGCTGATCGCCCATCATCCGCAGGCGATCTACTTCGGTACCCGCCAGGGCCGTCTACTGCCCGACGGCTCGCCGGACGACATCATCAAGGGCTCTTACCGCGACCCGTCGCTGTTCGGCGAGCTGGTCGACGAGGATCCGCCTGAAGGGGTAGTCGAAGAAGAGGATCAGCCGGCCGTAGCGTCCTAAAGCTCACCGGAATCGTCCTGCTCAGGACCCCCCTGTCGGACAAGGGGGTATGGCAAAGAAGATTGGTGAAGTGATCGCAATGCTCGAGAAGCACGGCTGGACTCAAGTTCGCCAGAGCGGGAGTCATCGTCACTTCAAGCATCTCGATCATGCGCGAATGGTTACAGTCGCCGGCAAGCAAAGCGATACGATTAGCGTGGGCCAGCTGGCCGATATCAGACGCAAGTCTGGGATTAAGGAGTTGCGATGACGGAGTACCTAGTTCTCTACGAGACCACGGAGGATGGAGGCTGGGGCGCATATTCACCGGACCTGCCTGGCTGCATCGCAACAGGTAAAACCAGGGCTGAAGTTGAGCTGCTTATGCGCGAAGCACTACCGATGCATATCGAAATGATGCGCGAGTCCGGAGAGCCGATACCTGAGCCTGGCCACTTGGCCGAATTGGTCAGCGTCTAGACCGTTCGTTCAGCGATCAACGCCAGCTTGCCGGCACGATCCAGCCGCTTGATACGTGCCTCCTCGCGCATCGCCGAGCTGCGATCGACCATCGCGAAAGCCAGCGCCAACTCGACCGGGAGACGACTGGCGGTGTAGCGGCTCGCCTTGCCAGCGGAGTGCCTCGCCAAACGGCGATCCAGGTCGCTGGTCCAGCCGGTATAGAGCGAGCCGTCGCAACAGCGCAGCATGTAGACCCAGACATCATCCATGGGGTCTCGATTCTGCGCTACAAGCCCAGCTCCTGCGAGCCCGGCTGCTCAGGACTGGGCCCGTGAGGGCGAGCGCCCGGATGGACGCCTGGTCCCTGTATGGGTGGTGGTCCCTGGCAGTGGACCGAGCTTCACAGGGGAAGCGTGCATGGTGCGCAGCCGCACCTCCTTCCAGGAGAGGCCCTCGTTGACGAGCGCAGGCGTTCCCATGATCACCGCAGTGGCAACCTCCACCGCCTGCAGCACGATGCCATAGGCGAGCGCGTCGGCCGAGGGCACGTGGTAGGCGCCGGCGAGGACCGCAACGCACGCCGCCTGGAAGACGCCGACGTTGGCAGGCGTGGCGGGAACGACGGCGGTGACGTTGACCGCGAACAGAACGGCCGCGGCGGCTCCGAAGCCCACCTTGTCTGTGAGGCCGAGGGCCGCCAGCAAAAGCCAGCAGGCCAGCCACTGAAGACCCCAGGCGAACAGCTGCAGCGCTGTCGCCGACGCCGCCTGGCGGGGGTTGCGAAAGACGCGCAGTCCGGCGCGCACGCGCAGGAGCGCTGCGCGCAGATTCGCGAGCACGCGACCCAGCCGCTCCGAGCGCGAGACCGCGGCGCGGGGCACGAGCACAGGCGCCAGCAGCAGCACGATCAGTGCCGCCAGCGGCGCTAGGGCGACAGCGAGCAGCGCGCTCGTGTGGTTACCGGCGAAGCTGACGCTCGAGAACATCACGCCGCCGAGAATCACCAGCGCGAGCAGGTTGAGCAGCGTCTGGGAGACCATCGTGCCGAGCACCACGGGCAGCGTCTCGCGAGGGCGCCCGAGGCGGCGCGCGACGATCAGCGCACGCGAGGGCTCCCCCAGACGGGCGGGCAGCGTGGCGGACATCAGCACGCCGATGAAGGTGCCTTGCAGGGCATCCCTGCGACGCGCCACGCGCCAGGTGGGCGCCGCCTTGAGGATCGCATGCCAGGCGATGCCGCGGACGAACATCGACGTGCACATCACCGCCACACCGGCCGCAACCAGTCCGGGTGAGGAGGCCACGAGACTGGCGGCCACGTTGGTGACGCCGATCTTCTGCAAGGCAAGGTAGGCGAGCGCGATGCCCATCAGCGAGCTGGCGAGCAGCGCAACGCGCGAGAGCACACTTACCGCACGTCTCCTGACGCGTGGCGCGGGCTCCAAGCTCGGCAGCCTGCGAGCAGGTACACGCGGGCGCAGATCGGCCGGGGCAAGCCCATAGCGCACCGCCATGCGAGCCGTTCGCGTCTGGGGCTGCCCGACAGCGATCGCCTGCTCATAGGTGTCGATGACCTCTTCGGCCACGTGCGTCCAGGAGAAGCGCTCGGCGCGAGCGCGCGCGGCGGCGGCCATCGCGGCGCGCCGGGCCGGGTCGAGCGCCAGGGTGCGCAAGGCCTCGGCCAGGGCGAGCGCATCGCCGGGGGGCACGAGCAGGCCCTCCACACCGTCGCGTGCGACATCGCGGTAGCCAGGAATGTTCGAGGTGACGACAGGTGTGGAGGCTGCGAACGCCTCGGTGAGCACCATGCCAAAGCTCTCGCCGCGCAGCGACGGCGCACACAGGACCTCCGCGCGCGCCAGCTCTGCGTGCTTGCGCTCCTCGGAGACCTTTCCCAGCGCGAGCACACCGCGGTCGTCGAGCAGCATCGGCGCGATCTCCTCAAGGGAGGCGCCCACGAGCGTGAGCGTGGCGGGAACCTGCTCGCGCAGGGCCTCGAACGCGCGCAGGAGCACCGGCAGGCCCTTGCGCTCGACGGCCTGGCCGATGAACAGGATCCGCAGCGCCTCATCGCTGGCGAACCGGGCGTTCCTCCCGCCCTTTGCGGCGTTCCTCCCATCCTCCGCGGCGTTCGGCCCCTCCCCTGCGGCGCTCTCCCAGTGCTCTGTCACCGCGTTCTCCCCACCCTCTGTCACGGGGAGCAGCACGCCATTCGGCACGATCCGATAGCGCCCGCCGTAGAAGCGCCGCGCCGTCCACGCCGCGGCCTCGGACACGGCGATGCGGGCGTGCAGGCGGTTCATGCGCCAGCGTCCCCCAAACACGACCGCGCCGATCCCGTTGGAGACAGGGTTCTCCGAATAGGTGTGGAAGGTGCCGACCAAGGGAAGCTCTCCGGAGGACATCAGCGCGTCGTAGCCGATCAGGGGCACGATCGGCTCATGGATGTGCGCCACGTCGTAGCCGCCCGTGCGCAAGGCCCGGCGGATCGCGCGGATCGAATGGAGCGTGCCGGTCAGGTTGGAGACCGCCCCGTTGGCAGGTATCCCGATCGTGCGCCCCAGGGGCACGAAGTTCGCTGGCGGCTCCACCTGCTGCGGGCGCGCTCCGCGGTGCAGGCGCGCCGAGAGCGCATCGTCCGGATCGTAGGGCGCGAGGATGTCCGGCTCGTGTCCCTGCGCGGCCAGCTCAGCGGACAGGGCCTCAATGTGGCGAGTGACACCGCCCGGGTAGGTCCATGAGTACGGCGAAACCAGAGCAATCCGCACCGGTGAACTGTATCGGGCCGCGCGACAGTATCTACGCGTCCCTGCCTACCGCGTGCAGAACGCCCTGGCCCTGCGATGTGAGCCTCCAGGCATTGGCTTCGCCGCGCACCTGGCCGTGGCCGCGATTCTCGATCAAGCCGGCCTTCTCGAGGCGTCGTAGAAGCTTTGACATTTGGCCTTGGTCGACGACACCCGCGTCGTTGCCGATCTCACGGTTGCTGGCGTCCGGTTGCTCGCCGATTGCTGAGAGGACGCGCACGGTACGAAACGTGATGCGAATCGGCAGGCCTCGGAATGGGTCGGACGCGGGAGCGGATCCGTGACCATTGGCGCTCATCGTCTCGCGGGTGGCGGACAAGGGCCGCTCCAGTTCCTTCCGGGCCGCCGCAGGACCGAGGTAGGGCAAGACGATCATGCTCATCAGCGGCCCCGTCAACTCAACAAGTGATTGAGCGCCCGCAACAGCGAGTCGCGTGTGGATTACCGAGACTATGCCTCCGACCAGGCTCTCGGCGGTGAGCGACGGAGGATCGGCCGCTTTGGTCTCCTGACGGCCTGCGTCGATCACACCGGTAAGGGCAATCGTCACAACGTGCCGACGCTCCAACACAAGCGGGCCCCCCTTCAGCGTCTCGACCAAGCACAACCGCGCAAGCCCAGGCTCGAGGTCGAAGCATTCAAGCAAAACCACGAGCGCGGAGCGAACCCCGTCTCGCCAATGACCCTGGCTCGTGTAGGCGGGCACTACGCGAGCGGCCAATCTCTCGCTCGCCTCCTCGAACGCGTCGAGCAAGCACGCTTCCCGATCGTCGTAGAGGTCATAGAACGTGCGACGGGAAACCCCGGCGCGTTTGCAGATCCGCCCCACGGTCGCACTCTCGTAGCCGTACTCCACAAGCACTTCAGTCATCGCCGAGAGCAGACGGCGGCGCTGCATCTCGACCACATGGGCGCCCTGGCGAGCCTTGCGAGCAAGCACCTCATCCTCTCCCGACAAAGGTTCAGCCAACCTATGCCCACTTGTCCTTGACCGAGAGGCAGGCTTGTTTGCCGAGGTCATCTCGATCACACCTCTATTTCCCCTTCGCTTTGTGCGTTTTCTTGTTCTTTTTTGTGGCCTTGGCACAGCCGGTGACTGTGATCGGCGTGCTCTGTTTGATGACTGCTCCGTTTTGTGCGGTGAACGCCGTTGGCATCTTCAGCCTGGTCTTGCACAGGTTGAATGGCGCTGAGAGTGCCGAGAATTTGCCTTGGGGCAGGGTGAGTTCGAATGTGCCGATGGGTGCATCTGGCACGGTGCGGAACGTGCTACTGGTGATGTTCGTCTTGGGGTTGATGAACGTTTCCGCGTGCAGCTGCACTGTCGTGCCATAACCGGAGAGCACGATCACCAGTTCAGGAAACGCAAGACCCGCGTTGGACACAAAATACGCTGGACCGGTCAACGGGACGGGCAATAGCGGCGTCATCGCCTTCGCCTCGCCGACCCTTGACTCCGCCGAGCACAATGCCGGGTTCCTCCTGAACGTGGCTATCGGGCAAGCCTGCTGCAACGCTTTGAGGTTCGAAGGCAACTGCTTGGGCAGATCCACCTTGACGCTCCTGATGTTCGCCTGCGATCCAAACCGGGCTTTTGGATAGACCAGCTTCACGTGCAAACTGGCGCCCATCGCGCGGGATGTCTTGCCGTTTGTGGAGACGCTGAACGCCGGTTTGAAACCGAGGACAGCGCAGTTTGTGACCTGCAGCGGAACCGACAGCGTCGACGTGGCGCCCTGGGTGCTCGACAGGCTTCCCGTTATGCTCATCGGGTTGCAGTTGGTTGGATTGAACGTGAACCCTGGCCTGTTGATCGTCACGTTCACGTGCTTGATCTGCAACGGGATCCCATCGATGATCGTCGGGATCTTGTAAGGACCGGTGCTGTCGGTCGTGATCGTCAACGCCGCCGTGAGTGGGTCGACTTCGATCTTCGCCCGGACGACCACACAGTCACATGGGGTTTCCCTCTCGAGATCGTAGGGTCCCGCCTTTGCGGGATTGACAATCGACAGGCCATATGGCGCGCCGTCGTAGCCTTCAGTGACGAACACTTTCCCGCCGCGCACGCTGTAGGGGTCCCCACCCAATCCTACGCTGACTATCGTTTCGCCAATTTCACTTTCAGGCCCGCACAATCCCTGATCGGCCTGCGGTTCTCCACAAAGCTTAACGCTCGAGAGCAGCCCTGAGAGGCCTGGCGGCATTTTCAATTGGATCGACTGCAGGCTCTGCTGCCCGTCTTCACGGCTCATTGTCATCGTGAAGGGGCTGAACCCTCCAGCCTGGATGCTCGTCGTGCCCGCGGTCAATGACGGGCTGAACGGGAGAGGGCTCGCGCAGGGACTCCCGTTCGGGCCCGAGACGATGTTGAACGTCGATGAGGATTCGGTCGCTGGATTCCCCGACCACGGCGCGATCGATCCAACGGTCGTGTAGGAGCCACATGCTGCCGGGGTGCTCAAGGGCGCCCTGTCACCACCGAAGAAGTGCAGCTTCAGGTCTTCGAAGGGCAGCTGTGGTGTGTTCTTGAACGTACTGACCAGCTGGCCGGTGAGGGGATCGGGTTTGACTTCGCCTGCGAGCTTGACCAGCGTGCCGGAGACGGGATCTTCCGCGACGAAATACAGCGCGACCAGCGACCCGAACGGGTTGGCATCCTGCGCCGCAAGGTAAGCCGCCCCGACGAGCGGGTTGGGCAACAGCGGCGTGTTGATTTCAAGTGTCGCCACCTTCGAGGCTTCAGGACACGACGCAGCCGCATCGCTGTTCAATGCGAGCTGGCCTTCCGGACGCCCAGGTTCAGGCATGTCGGTGCAGGTCTGCAGCCCGTCTGCGGCGGCGGGATTCAGCGCGACGCCTGCGGGCAGGGCAACCGTCGTGTCTCTCACGTCGGCCTCGGACAACCCCGCTGCGTTGAGGCTCGCGTCCTGTGGGACATGCACGCCTACGGTCAATCCCGTGGGCGTGCTGCCGGCCTGTCCGTCGGGAGCGACGCTTATCGACGGGCCGAAGGGCAGACGGTTGCACCCGTCCAGCGCCGGTAGCGGCTCGTTTGTGGGGAACGATCCGAACACGCCCTCCTGCTGCCATGAATCGGCTTCTACAACTGTCTGCAGTGGACCCGTGCATGATGTGGGCAATGCGAGAAATGGAGGTGGGCTGCGCTGTTCGAGCGGGCGGCAAGGCGCGGCAGTGCTCGCTCCACGAGCCGCTTGCAGGCAGTTTTCACCCCGTGCGCTGTCATGGCGTGGATCGCCCGGTACCCCCCAGAACGTCACCTCGCTGCCGAGGAACCCGATCTCCTGGGTGATGTTGTCGACGCTGACGGTGACGCCATAGTCCCCTCCGGTGCGCACTGAGGTATCGAGGAACACCGGCACTCCTTCCGGGCGAAATCCGAAGCGGGCCGGCTCTCCCGCTGACGGTTCGAGGTTGAACAGTGGCACTGTGAGCGTCGCCACTCCTATCTGTGCTGGTTCCGCGATGGTGATCATCGCGACACCAACAACCGTCTGCGACGGACATGTCCCTTTTGTGTCGGCGTAGAAATCACTCATCGTGCATTGCGCGAATGGGCTCGGATTGCCGATCAAGCCCGGAGGCAACTTGAAGTTCAGGTCCTTTGTGAGCAGCGCCGGCTCCGGGAGCGATGGTCTCCCGTTTTTGCTCTCTTCCACTACTTGATTCAAGTTCAGCGTCGTCGTCAACTGGAATGGATGTGAGCCTGCCTGCGTACTCGACGCCCCACCCTCGTCTTCGGCGGTCAGTTCGTAGTCTTCGATACCAAACGGCGTCGGCGCTTCGCTCACGACGATCGGCCGTTTGATCGTGGCGTCCGGGGCTCCACCGCCGGTGACACCCGCCTCATTGACTTCGCCCGAGGATGCACCTGATTCGACGACGACAGAGATGCGCATTTCGATCAGCTGATACGGCGGCACACTACCCGTGAATTCGCAGGTAAGCGATCCAACCGTGCATTTCAGCTGTGCAAAGGCGTTGATGGAGATGCCTTCCTGCGTTCTGGCGCTGATGGCCACCGCCCTGAGACCGTGTGGCAGCGTATCGGTGATCTGCACCGGCGTCGCGCTTGCGCTCACGTTCTCATCACCGAGATTCGCCGCCGTCACGACCACTTCACCGTCGGGCCTGCCGCGCATAGCCTCGGTCACGCTCACCGAGCCCTGTTCCGCCCCGTCTTCCAGCTGATTGAAGGCGAGCACCTGCTTGACCGGCTGATCGGCCAGAGCTCCTGTAAAGCTGATCACATACGGCGCAGTGCCCTTTTCATCCCCGGGGCCGCCAGTCACGACCACGTTTCCAGAGCCGTAGATCCCTTCAAGGCCTTCCTGGAGCACCCCCGCTTCCGCGTCGAAGCTGAAGCGCGCAAACTCGAGTTCACCGTTGCCATTGACCAATTCGCCTTTTTCATATGCGACCGGTTCGACGAGAATGAATTCGCCCCCCGTCGCGCTGACGGTGACCTCCTGAACCTCGCTCCTGGCCAGTCCTGCGTGCAGGTTCGTAGGACGCGATCCAGACGTCAGATGCCACCACGGAGATAGCGCGAATGCCGCCGGCACACTCGCGAACATCGACACCAGCGCAACGGCGAGCCCAAATTGAATGCTTCTCTTGAGAAGACGCACCACGATCATCCCCTGCCCTTCTTCCTCGCATTGATCTTGGCCGGCGTCCTGCTCCCCGCGAACCGTCGTCTCGCCTTGCGTTGGCACGCAAGACGCTTCCTGTGACCATCCCTCTTCGCGCACTTCTTCAGCGCCTGCGCAAGCTTCTGCGCACGGGTCAACGACCTCGGCTTCACCACAGACCTAGACCCCGCCGGGGACACGTTGCCCACACCCGAGAACGTTGCGCTCGACGGCGAGCCGAAAATCGCCGGCTGCGGCGAGGGTGCTGACTTACATGAATCACCCGTGCTACATGCCGGTGGCTGAATCGGTGCAGCCGCTTGACAAGGGGAGGAGGCCGTGCATTCATGCGCATCGTAGATGTCCGGGGTCGAGTCAGAATCCTGGGAGGCGAGCCTTGCACCTGTCAGGAAGAACACATCGCCGCCCGTTTCGCTGGCGTCGAGAAAGGCCGATTCTTCCCCTGAGCTGCCCGAGGAGATCAGACCAACACAGCCACTCGATCTTTCACTGAAAGAGAAGCTTGAGAGGCTGCAATCACCGACACCCGGCGGCTCGTACTCATACACGTTCCAGGTGCCGTTCACCGCCTGTGGGACCAGCGAATCGTAACTGTTGAAGAACAACCGGCCGCTATCGGATAGATAACGAGATTGATAGCGCGCTTCGCCCAACTTAAACGACGTCCATCCAGGGATCTCCGCAGCAAGTGATTTGCCCTGGTCCGCTGCAACCAACGAGCCCACTTCTGTTTGCTCGCCGACAGGGAGGCCACCGCTTGGATTGCAGGACGCGCATACCAGCTTCCCATTCACGGAGTCATACAGGTAGACCTCCTGGTCGGGCTTGCCACTCGTCGCGTCGTCATTGTCATAACCCGTCAATTTTCGCTGCGACATGAACGCCAGCCACTGCCCGTCTGGCGACACTCGTGCCGTAAGGCTTGTTTCGAAATCCTGGACACCAGGCTGCAAGCCCCAGTCCTCAGCGTCTTCACCAGAGAGCACGGCAACGAGCGTCGTCGCTCCGTCATGCCGGACATAGAGGTTGCAAGTCGCCCTGGGTGAGAATCCGGTGCAGTTACCAGGAACAGCACCTTGAGCGAGCACGCCGTTGGCCACAAAATATACCCACGAGGCATCTCTACTCGCACCCATTACACCCTGCACGTCAGCAGCGTTTTCGCCTGAACGCAGAGGCGTGATGTCTGACAGTCTGCATTCCGGTACACCAGCCGCTTCAACTATTTCACATTCATATAGGTCATTCTTGCTGCCTACGGCGCCCGAGTCGCCTGTCAACTGTTGAGAGTCCAGGAAAAACGCGCGCGAGCCGGAGGTGGAGGCAAGCTCAAACTCAGCATTGGCCGATCCGTTCTCCCCGCCGGCATCGAGACGAACCGTTTCCCCCTTCGCCACGTCTCGCATATAGAGACGCGTTTCTCCGTTTTCCCGCGTCGACCAGAAGACGTGCGAACCGTCGTCGGATACAGCATCGCGGGCGGCGTCATCCTCTCCGATGAAACCGAGAGCGGCAGAGCTTGTGACGCCGCCTCCTTCGCCCTCAGGCAGGACGTTGACGAGCGCAAGTTCTCCACCACTCCACTCGTATAGACCTCTTCCCTTGATTGAGGTTGAGGTCAATGCCACGCTCGACGCGAGCACGATGTGTCGCGCGTCAGGACTCGCCCCCATGAACTGTGGCCCACAAATCAAGGCCGGCGGGCATGGATTGACTCCTTGGCCGCCGACCCCGCCAGTCTTTCCGAAGATCGTTCCAGGCGGCACGTTCGCGTGTTCTTGGACACTGGAAGCACATGCTTCACCTGCCGGTGGACAGCCTATGACCAGCGGCTGATAGCACTCCATGCTCGTCGGCGAGCATGGTTCACCGACATCCCCGTTCAGATAGTCGGAGCGCAGATAGGGCGTCTGTTCAGATGCATCTTGTGCGAGTGGGACATAATCACCCAACGGTTGCAGGATGGCCGCCGAGAGATCGTCAGAGAAAAAGCGATATTCACTGCCCAATCCAACGCTGAGGGTCGTGGCTAGATCGTGGGGGTTGCTGATGTCGCGCGACTCCCATGCGCCGGCGCCGCGCATGGAGAGCACCTGCACCCCGTTCGAGTTGCCGGCCGCTTGCGCTTCTGTGGGAGAGCCTGCAAGGTAGCTGATCGCGCTGCCGTCGGCCGCCGCCTGCGTGACACCTAGTCCTAGGAACTGCCCGAGTCCCAGTCCCTGAAAGGACGCGCCGTGCTTGTCGGGCGGTGAGACCATTTCCCACTGCCGGCCATCCGGCAACACGAATCCGCCGGCGGCTTGCGTCGTAAATGTGAGTTCTTCGCCGACACTCGCTGTGGCGCTCAACTCGTTGCGCGCCATGACACGGAAATGATAGATCGCGCCGGCCTGCAGACCCTGGAGATGGACGCTCTCCCTGTGCGCTTCGAAATCTGTGCCCGCAGAGGCGTCTGGAAGCGGCAGACTCTCTTCGTATGGAGTTGCGGGGCACATAGACAGCGTCGCGCACCGCCCGTATTCAAAATGGTATTGAGTGGGCGCGCCACGCGGATTGACTTCCCCCTCGAGCGTGGCGCTTTCTCCAGTGACACCCGAGATCGTCTCGCTTTCCACGGTGGGCGGCGAGGCGGATTCCAACACGAAGAGGCCTATATCGTCAAGCAAGGAATCCGCGGCGTAAAGGCTCCCGCTTGCCGCATCCGCCGCCACCCCGCTGCCTTTCGTGCCCGGAAGCCCAAGGCGTTCGATCAGCGAGCCGCTAGCTCCAAACCGACCAACCGTCCCGAAATTGTCCAGATAGACATCATCATTTGTCAATTCGACCGCTACACCACTCGTCTCCTCTTCCTCCACCTGTTCCACCAGGGCCTTGCCCGAGGTGTCGAACTTGGAGACCGCGTGCGATTCGACTTCTCCCCCCGAGTTCAGCAGTGCGTAGAAATTGTCTTCGGAGTCCACAGCGAATCCAGGACTTATGAATCCGTGGGACTGCAATTCCCGAACCGAAATGAATGTGCTCGCTTCAGCATTTGTGAAACGACCGACGACCTCCAGGCCTTTCCCAAAGCTGGTGTAATAGACCCACACGGTGCCGTTCTTGTCAATGCTTGTACCGCCGAGCCTTTCGAAATGGAATGCGGCGCCTCCCGAGGCTTCTTGCAGCTGGCCCAGATAGACGCCTTCGGGACTGAACTTGTCGACGACTTCATTTCCGGGGTCCGTGACGTAAACATCGCCATTAGATGGGTCGGTCGCCGAGCACTCGCTTGCGCTCAGCTTCTGCAGGTGACAGGAATTGTCAACCGCGATTCCGTCGTTCAAGGAAACGCCTGCGAATGCGAACGATTTCGCAGGCGTTTCGGCGCCGTCGAACTGGGCTTCATAAGCTCCCGTTGAACTGAACCGCTCGATGCGGCTGTTGCCCTGATCGAGAACGTAGAGTTGACCCGTCTCTTCATTGACCGCTACTCCTGAAGGTTCCTTCAGCTGGCCATCGCCGCTGCCTGCTTCGCCGAACGACTTCTCAAAGACGTGTCCGCGCACGGCAAGCGCGGGCACGGTCGACAGGGATAGGCAGGCGACAGACGTGCAAAGCAGAGCCAAGGTGGCCAAGGACAGCCTACGAGCGATCATCGATACATCCCTTCCTGAAGGACTCAAAGCGACACCCGCCTGTGCCCGGGCGGCACGGGACCGCCACCGTGGGCACCCGGCCCAAGGCGGCTGAGGAGCAACAAGCTGTAAGCGCGCTCAGTGCGCGCGAGAAGTCAAGCCAGCTTCCGCTCAGTGCGCGCGAGAAGTCAAGCCAGCTTCTACAGCCAGCCGGCCGCGCAACCCTGCCGCGGCGAGTGGGCCTAGCGGCTAGACGCCGGCTGGCCCAGAGAGAGAGAGAGAGAGAGAGACGCGTCAGCGACGCTGACGCGTCCTATAACGGACCCATCAGAGACACACAGACTCTCAACAACGCCATTCCCCAAAGAAAACACGCGAAACAACTCCCTCTCAAAAGCGACCCGGTCCCTCTCCCAAGGTCCCCATCACAAGTTGGTGTCGACCACAGAGACCGACCCAAAACCCGACCTTATGTCTGGTCCAGCGCCAAGACGGACGCCAGACAAGAACCACCATAACCGACCCCATGCTTCTTTGTCAAGGCTTCGTTCCTTATAGGTCAGTGGTTAGGAAGAAACGAACCTAGGTATCGACTTCTGCCCCAGGCTCCAACGACTCCACCCACGCCGCCACGTTTCGAATCGTGGAAGGCGTTGTCTCGATTTGTTGAAGAACCGCAAGGCGCAGAGCGGACATGGAGAGCTGGATGTAGATGTGCTGGCTCGTATTACGTACTTCGCGTTGCTTCTCAATGGCCACTATGTCCTCACGCGAAATCACTCCAGCATTGACCAGAAGTTCCGGTGCGGGGGTGCTCTCGTCGTCTATCGCCTCGATCCGCCTCGCCAGCTTCACGCTCAGCGCGATCAGATCCATGAGCAGCATGTGGGTCTTCTCGAAGCTGGATAGAACGCCGTCAGCTCGATTACGCTCCCCTGGATCATCCGAGTTCCATGCTGCAGTAAGCGCTTGCTGATCCAGGTCGGGTACGAATTGAGCGACCGACTTCTCGAGTTGTTCAAAACGACGACGGAGCGCGTGGAGCGTATCTTCGTAGGTCGCCTTGATCTGGTCAACGCTGCGGCGTGGACGATGCGGGCTCAATGGGTTGCTTGAGCTCTCGCAGCAAACATCTCAATGGCCTGGCGTGTGCGCTCTGCGCGCACACCGCGTTCCCCTCTCGCCTGCGCTTCAAAGTCGCCGGTCCGTGCCAGCAACTTCGACCAGCGCCCATCGCGATCGATCAGCACCCGCCCATCGCGCAAGACCTCAACCATGAACGACGCTCGATGCAAAGCATCCTCCAGCACGATGACGTCGAGTGGAACGTCGACGTG
>DATHPT010000195.1:0-6738 GCA_035483615.1 Solirubrobacteraceae bacterium
AGCCGTCGTAGTTCTTGACGTGCTCGCTGCCCAGCAGCTCGTGCAGGACGAACCAGGTGTGGGCTGAGCGCTCGCCGATCCTGCAGTAGGCGATCACGTCCTTGCCGTCGAGCACTCCCTTCGAGCCGTACAGCTCTCTCAGCTGCTCCGCGCTCTTGAAGGTGCCGTCCTCGTTGACAGCCTGCGCCCAAGGGATCGAGGCCGCGCCGGGAATGTGGCCACCACGCTGAGCTCCCTCCTGCTCATAGCCGCTGGGCGAGATGATCTCGCCCGCGAACTCGGCGGGCGAGCGGACGTCCACGAGTTTGATGGAGTCGCCGACCGCGGCAAGCACCTCCTCGCGATGAGCCCTGATCGTCTCATCGCCGGGCTTGGCCACGAACATGGCGGGCGCATGGGTCGGCGCCTCAGCGCTTGTGGATCGTCCGTCGGCGATCCACTTTTCGCGGGGACCGTTGAGCAGCAGCACCCTGTGATGGCCGTAGAACTTCAGGTACCAGTAGGTGTAGGCGGCGAACCAGTTGTTGCGATCGCCGTAGAGCACAACCGTGTGGTCGCTCGAGATCCCGCTCCTTGAGAACAGCGCTCCGAAGTCCTGCGGACCGAGGAAGTCGCGCCTGACGGGATCCTGGAGATCCTGCTTCCAATCGAATCCGATCGCTCCGGGGATATGAGCCTCCGTGTACAGGCGGGGGTTCTCGTCGACCTCGACGATGCGGATGTCGTTGTCGTTCAGGTGCTCCTCGAGCCAGTCTGCTTGGACGAGCACATCCTTCGCATATTCGGACAATTCAGTTGTCCTCCTGTGTAGAAACCTCATCCCCAAAAGCCGATCAGCTTTCAGGCATATAGCCTCAGCTTAGCGCGCCGGGGAGGCTCCCACCGGATCCCCAAGGAGCGAGCTGACAGCTGCGCGCGCCTGCTCGGACCAGGCGCTCGAATCGCGCGGGTCGGCCCTGATGAGGGCCACGGGAATCAAGTTGCGCCTTGCTGTCTCCGACACGATCTGCTCGCCGCCGGCGAGCACGTCGGCGGGAACCGTGTGGCCACCCGCCTCATAGACGAACCCGCGCAGGGTGCTGTCGATGGCGCTGCTCAGAAAGCTCTCCAGCCGGGGGCCGTGCAGCGCCGCCACCAGCTCTGGGTCTCCGGTCACGTCGGCAAGCAGCCAGCAGGTCACGGTCACGTGCTCGAGCGCTCCGCGCAGGGTGGCGAGCCGGTCGGGCGCGCCCAGGAAGCATTCGGCGCCGGCCCCCTCGATCGCGCCGCGTCTCTCGGGGTCCTCGGTGACGACGCGCACGGCGTGCCCCGCCGAGCACAGAGCGCCGGCCAGCCCCACTCCCCTGGCGGCGCCCCCGACGATCAAGATCCTGGCCACGGGTCAATCCTATGGCCGACCGGCTATGGCCGGTTGGCGTCCGGTGCCCACGGCGGGCAGCCCCACCGGAGAACAGGGGGCGCCGCGGCCGGTGGGGACCGCGGCGCCCTGTCGAGGAGACCGGCATATTCGACCGCGTCACGGGGCATGCGCGGGGCGCCGCGGGAGAGGTTGGGTAACGACGCCCTTGGTGGACCCCTATGTGCGATCGTGCTCAGTCACTCACGCTCTTGCGATTGCTCGTCACCTTTCGGACGGAGAGCCGTCCCCTCCGTCGTCTTGTCAGCAAGAGAACACAACGTATGTAAACACAAATGACAAGATATGTCAAGGCTGTTCTTTTTGTGGTCCAGACTCGCCGCCATCGGGGTCTCGAATACCATCTCGCGCTGAGATGACCGAGCAAGCTCCCCCGAGCCAGGACGTGGTGACGATGGACAAGATCGTGGCGCTGTGCAAGCGCCGCGGCTTCATCTTCCCTTCCTCTGAGATCTATGGCGGGGTGGGATCGACCTATGACTTCGGCCACTACGGGGTGCTGCTGAAGGGCAACGTCAAGAGCGAGTGGTGGCGGGCGATGGTAGGCCAGCGCGATGACATCGTGGCGCTCGACTCGGCGATCCTGCAGCACCCGCGCGTGTGGGAGGCGTCGGGCCACCTCGCCGGGTTCACTGACCCGCTCGTGGACTGCAAGACCTGCGGGCAGCGCTTCCGGGCCGACCACCTCGGCGATCTGCAGTGCGGGCGCAAGCCCTCCAAGCACCCGGGCGAGACCGAGGACTGCGACCTGACCGAGGCCCGCGACTTCAACCTGATGTTCGAGACCACGATCGGACCTGTGAAGGAGTCGGGCTCCACCGCCTACCTGCGCCCCGAGACCGCGCAGGGGATCTTCATCAACTTCAAGAACGTCCTGCAGTTCTCGCGCAAGAAGCCCCCGTTCGGGATCGCCCAGATCGGCAAGTCGTTTCGCAACGAGATCACCCCGGGAAACTTCATCTTCAGGACCCGCGAGTTCGAGCAGATGGAGATGGAGTTCTTCGTGCCTCCTAACGAGGCCGAGCGCTGGTTCGAGCACTGGCTGAAGGAGCGCATGGACTGGTACCGGGAGCTCGGCATCCGCCCCGATCACCTGCACCTGCGCGCCCACGACAGCGGCGAGCTCTCGCACTACTCATCGGGGACCAGCGACGTGGAGTACCTGTTCCCGATCGGCTGGTCAGAGCTCGAGGGGATCGCCAACCGCGGAAATTTCGACCTGACCCAGCACGCGAAGTTCTCGGGGGAGAAGCTTGAGTATTTCGACCAGGTCTCAGGCGAGCGCTACGTGCCGCATGTGATCGAGCCGGCCGCGGGCGCGGACCGCGCGACGCTCGCCTTCCTCGTGGACGCCTACGACGAGGAGGCCGTGCCGAGCGCCGCCGGCGAGGGCGGGGACAGGGCGACCGAGACACGCACGGTGCTGCGCCTGCACCCGCGCCTGGCGCCCGTGAAGGTGGCGGTGATGCCGCTGGTCAAGAAGGACGGCCAGCCGGAGCTCGGGCGCGAGATCTACGAGGACCTGCGTGGGGTGATGCAGGCCGAGTACGACGAGGGCGGCTCAATCGGCAAGCGCTACCGCCGCCAGGACGAGATCGGCACGCCCTGGGGTGTGACGGTCGATCATCAGTCGCTGCAGGACGGGACCGTGACGTTGCGCGACCGCGACTCGCTGGCCCAGGAGCGAGTGAAGATCGACGAGTTGAGAGCAGAGCTGCAACGGCGCCTGGCCGCCCAGTGGAGCACACCCAAGCTGGAATCCTCATCGCCGGTAGATCGCTAGCGTCCGACGGGCAACACGATTCACCCGCGCAGACCATCGCAAGGAGAGACATGGACTTCGACCTCACCGACGAGCAGCAGCTGATCCGCAGCACCGCGCGCGAATTCACCGATCGCGAGATCGTGGAGCAGGCCAAGCAGAACGCCCGCAACCACCACTTCGATCTGGAGATCGTGAAGAAGATCGCCGACCAGGGCTATCTCGGGGCGATCGTGCCACGTGAGTACGGCGGGGCGGGTCTCGACTACCTCAGCTATGGGCTCGTGGTCGAGGAGATCGGCAGGGGCTGCTCATCGGTTAGGACCGTGATCTCGGTGCAGACCTCGCTCGTGTGCAGTGCGATCCTCAAGTGGGGAACCGAGGAGCAGAAGCAGCACTACCTGCCGAAGCTGTGCTCCGGCGAGTGGCTGGGCTGCTTCGGGCTGACCGAGCCCGACACCGGCTCAGACGCCGCCAAACAGCGCACACGCGCGAAGAAGACCGATAGCGGCTGGGTGATAAACGGCGCGAAGATGTGGATCTCGATGGGCAACTACGCCAAGGTGGCGCTGATCTTCGCCCAGACCGATCCGGAGCTCGGCCACAGAGGCCTCGGCTGCTTTCTCGTGGACACCGACCAGCCCGGCTTCAAGACCCAGACAATCGAGCACAAGATGGGCCTGCACGCCTCCGACACCGCCTCGATCTCCCTTGAAGACGTGGAGGTGGCAGAGGACGGCCTGCTCGGCAACATCGGCGACGGCTTCAAGGTGGCGATGTCCTCGCTTGACTCCGGGCGCTACTCGGTGGCAGCCGGGTGCGTGGGCATCTGCCAGGGCTGCGTCGAGGAGTCGGTCAAATACGCCAAGGAGCGCGAGCAGTTCGGCAAGCCGATCGCGAGCTTCCAGCTCGTGCAGGCGATGATCGCCGACATGGTGCTGAAGACCGACGCCTCGCGGATGCTCGTGTGGCGCGCAGGCTTCCTCAAGGACAAGGGCCGCCCGAACACGCTTGAGACCTCGGTGGCGAAGCTGCACGCCACAGAGGCGGCGGTGGAGTGCGCGAACACGGCGATCCAGGTGCACGGCGGGGCCGGCTACGTGGACGACCATCCTGTCGAGCGCTACTTCCGCGACGTGCGTGTGACCACCCTGTACGAGGGCACCTCACAGATCCAGAAGCTGATCATCGGTCGCGCAATGACCGGCATCAACGCGCTCGTCCCCTCCTGAACGGGCCGGTCATGGAGCACGAGGCATCTGATTTGGGGGGGATCGGGGGGCGTGCCGCCGGTGTGATCGGCGTTGTGGGGGCCGGCACGATGGGCGCCGGCATCGCCCAGCTCGCCTGCCGCAGCGGCGCGCGAACGTTGCTGCACGATCCCTTCCCCGAGGCTCTGGAGCGCGGCGTCAAGGGCCTCCGCGCGGGCCTTGAGAAGGAAGCCGCGAAGGGCAAGCTCACAGCCGAGCAGGCGCGTGAGGCGAGCGAGCGCCTTGAGCCGATGGCAAACCTCGACGGGCTCGCCTCCTGCGAGCTCGTGATCGAGGCCGCGCCCGAGCGCCTGGACGTCAAGCACGAGCTGTACGGCCGCCTGTCGGAGATCGTCAGCGAGGAGTGCGTGCTGGCCAGCAACACCTCCTCGCTGCCGATCACCGCGATCGCGGCCGGCGCCACCCACCCCGAGCGGGTGGTGGGCATGCACTTCTTCAACCCCGCCCCCCTGATGCGACTGCTCGAGGTGGTGGCGGGCCTGCTCTCCGGCGAGCGGGCGCTCGCGATCGCCGATGCCACGGGCCTTGCGATGGGCAAGGACGTGATCCGCGCCGCCGACGGCCCCGGCTTCCTGGTCAACCGCTGCAACCGCCCGTTTGGCCTGGAGGCGCTGCGATTGCTGGCGGAGCGGATCGCCGACGTGCCCACAATCGACCGGGTGGTGCGGATGGGCGGCGGCTTTCGCATGGGGCCGTTCGAGCTGAGCGACCTGGTGGGCGTGGACGTGGGCTTCGACGTGTCCAAGAGCTTCTACGAGCTGAGCTTCGGCGAGCCGCGCTGGCGGCCCTCGCCGATCCAGGCAAGGCAGGTGGCCGCCGGCCTGCACGGGCGCAAGAGCGGGCGCGGCTACTACGACTACTCAGGCGAGGGCCCTCACCGCCCCGCCGATCCCGACCCACCGCAAGCGTCTGCCCCCGTCGACGGCGAGGGGTTGGTGGTGATCTGCGGCCACAACGCGCTTGCCGAGCAGTTGCGCGAGGCGGCCGGCGGCGCCGGCTTCGAGGTGCGCTCGCCGCACGATCAGCAGACCGAGCTTCCGGCGCTGGTGGTGGAGTGCGGGGACCTGGGTGCAGAGCAGGCTCCGCGCGGGGGAGCGCGGCTGGTGCTGTGCGATCGTGGCTCGCTCGCCACGCTTGACCCCGGAGGCCCCGCGGTGGGCTTCCACGCGCTACCGCCCTTCGGGGAGTGCCGCCTGGTGGAGCTGACCCGCAGCGACAGCTCCTCGCCCGCGGCGGTGTCACGCGCCGAGCGCTTCTTCGCGGCGCTCGGCAAGCACGTGGAGTGGGTCGGCGATGCGCCCGGACTGGTGCTTGGGAGGATCGTGTGCCAGGTGATCAACGAGTCGGCGTTCGCGCTCGGCGAAGGGGTCGGCTCGGCACAGGACATCGACACGGGCATGTTGCTGGGCATGGCCCACCCGCGTGGCCCGATCGCCTGGGCGCGGGAGATCGGCGTGGATCATGTGCTCGCCGTGCTGGGCGGGCTGTGGGAGGAGCGGCGCGAGGAGCGCTACCGCCCGGCGCCCGCGTTGACTCGCTGCGAGCTGTAGCTAGGAGGCGCCGTCGGCCACGGGCGCCCACTGCGCCTCGGCCAGGTCCCCGACCGGCATGCCCTCGGGGGTGGGCACCTCAGGCGTGTCGCGCAGGTACCACTCGGCATCCAGGGCCGCCTGACAGCCAGAGCCGGCCGCCGTGATCGCCTGGCGGTAGGTGTGGTCCACGAGGTCCCCGGCGGCAAAGACACCGGGCCGGTTCGTGCGCGTAGAACGCCCCTCAGTCCTCACATATCCGTTCTCGTCGAGCTCGATCTGACCGTCCACCAGGGACGACTGGGGCTCGTGCCCGACCGCGATGAAGGCCCCTGTGATCGGGATCTCGCGGCGCTCGCCGGTCTCTGTGTTGAGCAGCCGGGCGGTGCTGAGCGCGCCGTTCTCGCCGGGCTCGAAGCTCTCGACGGTATAAGGCGTCAGCAGCTCGATGTTCTGCTGCTCGCGGGCGCGCTCGAGCATGATCCTCGAGGCGCGGAACTCGGAGCGGCGGTGTACCACGGTGACCTTGCTGGCGAACTTCGAGAGGAAGATCGCCTCCTCCATCGCCGAGTCTCCCCCGCCGACGATGATCGTGTGGGCGTCCTTGAAGAAAGCGGCGTCGCAGGTCGCGCAGTAGCTGACCCCGCGACCGCTGAGCTCGTCCTCACCGGGGATCCCGAGCTTCTTGTGTTCGGCGCCCATCGCGAGGATCACGGTGCGGGCGCGGTGCTCGGTGTCGCCCACCCACACGCTGTGGAT
>DATHPT010000196.1:0-2548 GCA_035483615.1 Solirubrobacteraceae bacterium
CTGCCGGAGGTACGTGTTGATGTGCCGATCGGGGAGGGCGTCGAGGCGATGTGGATCGCCGCCGCTCCGCTCGGCGAGGAGGGCTCCCACGTGGTGCTGCAGCTGCGACCCGGACTGGCCCACGATCGTCGCCGGCGCACCGACCCGCACTGGATGGCGGCGCCGCGCCTGCGAATCCAGACGCTCGGCAGAACGGTCGTCGAGTCGCCCGAGGGCCCGATCGGCGGCAGCTGGCTCGATCAACGCACGGGACAGCTGCTGAAGTATCTGGTGGTGGAGCGCCACCGCGCTGTGCACGCCGATGAGATCGGGGAGAACATCTGGCCCGAGGCGGACTTCGCGATCGCGGCGAGCGTGCGCTACTACGTGCACGCGCTGCGCCGCAAGCTCGAGCCCCAGCGCGGCAAGCGAGAGCCCTCCACCTTCGTGGCATCCGGCGCCGGCTGCTACCGCTTGAACCCCGACAACGTCCAAGTCGATGCCGACGAGTTCGAGACGCACGTGACGACGGGACTGGCGGCGGTGGAAATCGCGCCGCAGGCCGCCGCCGAGGAGATCGAACGTGGGCTCGCCCTGTATCGCGGCGACTTCCTCGCCGACACCCCCTACGCGGACTGGGCGATGCTCGAGCGCCACCGCCTCCACGACCTGGCTTGCATGGGCCTGCGCAGCCTCACCCAGATCAGCCTCGACCGGCGGCTGATCGACAACGCGATCCGCAGCCTGGAGCGCCTGGCGAGCCTCCAGCCCTATGACGAGGAGGTGCACCGGCAGCTGATGGAGCTCTGCATCGCCAAGGGCAGGCGCAGCGAGGCAGTGCGGAGATATACGTCACTCCGTGCTAGAATTCGTCGAACCTTTGGTCATGATCCAAGTTTCAAGCTGGTCGATCTCAAGGCCACCAAGCTGTAGCTCCTCCTTCGTCTGCCAAGCAGAAGATCGGCCGGTTTTTCCTACCTCAGGACGGTCTGCCGGCGTGAGCTTTGGCGCGAGGCGAACGTTGAAATATCGTGACCATCATTTGTCGAGGACCCCTGGTGCATAGCCCATCCCCGCCAGACGAGCCGATTGTCGGCGGACGGGGCCATGTCCGGCTGAGCCTGGATGGCTTTGCCCGAGAAACCCTCGAGCAAGAGTCCGCCCGACTGGGCGTGCCAGTGGAAGAGGTGGCGAAGTTCGCCGTGCTCTACTACCTCGCCGATCTCGACAGCGGACGCATCTCCCGCGAGATCTCAGCGAGTCCCTTCGGCCAAGAGGGCGGCCACGCGCCACAGGGCACGCTCGGGGCCACCTTCCCCCAGGGCTAGCAACCGCGCCCCCGCCCCACGGCGGGTAGCTCCTAGCTGACGTGTCTCCTGGCAGACGTGCGGCCAGCAGTCGGCGCGCCTAGCTGGCGATCTCGGGGAGCGCGCGACCGGAGGCGATCGTGGACGGCGCCGCGCCCCGGCTGGTCAGCTCGGCGATCAGAGCTTTGCGGCCACGATGGTGCAGCCCGTGGATCGAGCCCTCCGAGCGGCCGGTGCGGTCGGCGATCTCCATCGGGGAGAGCCCGGCGAGGTGGCGCATCACCAGGACCTCGCGCTGAGCCTCCGGCAGAGTGGCGAGCGCTTCTCGCAAATCGCTCATCCGCGCCGAGCCGAAGGGGTCAGGTGTCGTCTCGTCGGCCTTCCTGACTTCCTCCACCGGGATCATCCGCTGGCGGCGGAGATGGTCGATGGCGACGTTGCGCGCGATTCGCAGGATCCACGCAACAAACGGCACGTCGCGTTCCTCGTACTTGCCGATCACGTGGATGAGCTTGGCGAAGACGTGCTGCGTCACGTCCTCGGCCTCGTGGTGGTCGTGAACGATGCTGCGCACATAGCCGTACACGTTGTCGGCATAGCGCGTGTACAAAAACCCGAGCGCGTCCCGATCGCCGCCCTGGGCCCGCTTGACCGCGCGCCTCACAGCTGCGCTGGTGGTAGCTGCGCTGGTGGTTCCCCCCAAATCTTTACTTTCCATCCTTGAATTGCCCCCGCCGTCAGATTCGTCCCGTGCAGCGCATCCCACCGATCCGTCTGCACCTATCCCAACACTGACAACCGCCATGAACACCTCCGAGTTAATGTCTCCCGTAACCCCTCGTAGATGCGAGCTTGGCAACAGCCAACTCGAGCGTTGTTACGCCACCGTTGGATCAGATGTTTGTTTGGCGTTAGAACAAATTCAGTCCTGAAACGAGGGAGCGGACCGTCGCACGCGAGCGTTGCGATACGCGCCCCAAAGCCTCGGGGCGGCGACTGGAGCTGAGTGAACCGGCGCGCCCACTCAGGCCGCGTGCATACGCCGGCGCTCCACGCCGGCGTATTCGGTCCGCCTGGCCCCACGACGATCGGCGCGCAGCACCGGACCGGCCTTCCCGCCGATCCCGCGCAGGACGAATGCATCGCGGGTGGCGCTGTAGCGAAGCACAGGCTTGAGCGCCATGAGCACAGGGGACGCCAGATAGCGGCGTGGGCGTTGCTGCGTGCGCATCTCTGTCTGCTCTCCTGCGTTTGGGGTCCTC
>DATHPT010000197.1:0-2391 GCA_035483615.1 Solirubrobacteraceae bacterium
CCAGATGAGCCGATCGGTCGCCCGAAATAGACCGTAGGTTGAGATCACGAAGCTCGCCGGATGGCGCGGATGGAAGGTGTACTCCTTCTCGAACTGTGCCTTCCCTTCGGTCTTATGCACGTGTTTCTGCAAGTGACCCCCCTCAAGCACAGTGCCGTCCGGTTGGACGATCGAATTGAAGCCACCGCCGTCTGGCCCCCACCGTGCAACGTCCGTGTACAACCTGAATGGCAACCTCTGGCGAAAGCGTTTAGACGACAACAGATCGAATCTATGTTCAGCGCTCACGCGCACACCGCTCTCAACTTCTTCGAGTGTTATCTCGAGGATCTGATTCGTCCGTGTGAACGCGCTCGCGCCACGTAGCGCCTCAACCGCATCTCCGATATCTATGCCGAATACTTGGCGGGCGACCACGCGTGCGACGAGCCCACTCGCCAGTACCGAGCCGCCAACACCAACGGCGATCACGCTAACTAGCGTGAGAGCCCCCTGCTGGAACGAGTGGCTGCGACCAGGCTCAGCGATCAGCGCAATGGCGCCGGCTACGAGAAGCGCGCCACCGAGCAGTCCTACTCGCTGCCACGAGCGCATCGCTCTATCGCTCAAAATCGCCTACCGATACTGCAGGCGCCCTGAGCAGAATCTGCGGATCGAAGACCACGTAGCTCGTCGACTCGCCCGCGTTTGTCGTCACCCAGTTCAACCGGAGTACCTCACGTGCGATGAGCTGGGGTGACTCCCATAGCCGCGGGGCAAACGGGTGGACGGCTCCCGGTGCGAGGCCTAGGTCACGGAGTTCTGCGGGTGATGCTAGAAAGGCCTGGTCCACCTCCAAGAACCTCTTTACAGCACGCAGCGACAGATGCTGATCCCCCCTGATGTGCACGAGCATCGGCCCGTGGCCCGTCTTGAGAAGCAAGCTCTTGAGCTCATGTTCGAGATCGATGCCCTTCGCGCTTGCCGCCGCCTCGCACGCGATCACCGGCTCCGAAAGGCGCCAGCGCTGAAGCCGCAGTCCCGGATTATCGATTGCCATAGTGGTCACGTGCCAAGTCGAAAGCAGCAAACCGTCGCCGAGCAACCCACGCAATCGGGTGGTGATGAGCACAATCCTGCTGCCATCGCAAGCTCGATGCTATCCGACGGATTCCACATATCGCACAAGCCACCTGACCGTGCCACCCCATCCACATGACAGTCCGGGCCAATGCTCACAATCGCCAGCGTCAAACAGCCTTGGCCCGTCGATAGTTTTAGACTCGAAGTCAGGCGCTGCGAAGCAGGTCTGCGACTACTTCGGCAGGCCGCTGATGACGACGCGCTGCGAGCTGCTGCAACCGCTCGGCGTCCTCATCCTCGACACCGACGACGATCGTCGGTTTGGCGTCGGGATTTCCGAGATGTGCCTCGACGTATCGAACATCGACCGCCGTCGGGTCGGAGTCGAAATCGCCGGACCGGGGTATGGATCTGCCCAAGGATCGTGCGCCATGCTCAGCTTCTAAGGAGTCTACGCTCGCGCGGCGAGGGACCTGACGTGCATCGTGCGTATCGATGCCGCGCGCCCCGAGCTTGTCGATAGCTGCCTCCGTCGCAAGCAACTAGTTGATGAGGTCGGACATGCACGAGCATGGCCAGCCCTTGCGACGTCCCGATACGTCGGTTTCGAACAACGTCAAGCGACCGGGCGAAAACGGAGAGGGCGGGATTCGAACCCGCGATGGAGTTTAACCCCCATACTCGCTTAGCAGGCGAGTGCCTTCAGCCTCTCGGCCACCTCTCCCAGTTGGGAACGGCAGAGTTTAGAGGCTGATGCACGGCGTATCGCGGGCCGCGGCGAGCAAGCGCGTAGCATCTGCCTGCACGCGGAAGGGTGGCAGAGCGGTTGAATGCACTGGTCTTGAAAACCAGCAGGCGGGTAACCCCCGCTTCGAGGGTTCGAATCCCTCCCCTTCCGTATCGCCCAGCTCGTGAAGCGAGTTGTCATCAGCGTGTCCGGTCCAGCTCATACGGTGCCTGTATGCGGACGCTTGAGGAGATCACCTATGAGGCGGGTCGCTCGGCGCTGGCTGACCAGGAGTCGCTTGTGGCAGGAGTGCGTCAGCGGACGGGAACGCTCCTGGCCGCGCACGCGCTCGTGGCTTCATTCTTGGGGGCGACCACCGTGCGCGATCAGGGACTACACGCGCTCGGCTGGGTTGCGCTGGTGGCGTTGGTGCTTGGCCTCGTCGCTGCGGCGGTTCTGCTCGCGCCGTGGCACCTGAAGTTCGCCGTCGACGCGCGCGAGCTGTACGAGGAACTCTATGAGCAGGCTCTTGCCGAGGCGGAGGACGACACACTCGGGTGGCTGGCGGCGGCGGGCTTCGGCTACCAGAAGCTGCGCGAGGA
>DATHPT010000198.1:0-25248 GCA_035483615.1 Solirubrobacteraceae bacterium
ACCCCCGCGCGGCGACCGCTGCGCACGGGGGGCCTGTGCGTGTTCGCCGCGGTGACGCTTGCGCTCGCGGCCGGCACGCTTGGGATCAGCAGTGGAACGCCCGGACAGGCCGCGCCGCCCGCCGGGCAGTGGCATTCAGCCTTCCTGCAGTCCCACGGTGGAATCGTCGGTCAGGGGCTCTATTGGGTCTCTCACCGGATGGTGCAGACGGTCGGGGTCGACATCCTCGTGGTGTTCTTGGCGGTGGTCGGCGTGATCCTGCTGACGGGCGCCTCCTTGGCGGCCGTTCTGCGCGCCACAGGCAACGGCCTGGTCGACACGAGCCGAGTGCTGCGGGCACGCGCGGCCGAGCGTTCTTCCAAAGAGACGATCGATGGGCGGGCGGCAGGTGCGCGGAGCGCTTCAAGCGCCGGGAGGTCCTCGGTGCAACCGCCCGAGCCCGCTCCGGATGAGCTGATTGTGCGCGCCACGCATGTCGAGGCGCCCTCTGTCGACGGGCCGCCGCCGATTCCCGAGGCGCCCGACCCATGGGATGCCGGTCTCGGCGATGAGGGCGAGGCAACTGAGCCAGAGGGCGAGGGCGAGCAGGCCGATGACTCCTCGGGCGAGGAGGAGGGCTCGTTTGCGGCTGTGGACCTGAGAGCGTCGGGCGAGCCACCGGCTCACGGGGAGCAGGACTCAGGCTCTGAGCCGCTTGACGAGTCGGCGCTGACGCCGCAGGGTCGCCTGCGGGATGTGGTCACAGACGACCCGAACTTCGTGTGGGAGCTGCCTGCGGCCGAGCGACTGCTGACGCGCTCGACGGCGGAGCAGGCGCGCCCTGACACCGCCGGGCAGGAGCGCACCGCGACCAGCCTGATCGAGGCGCTGGGGCACTTCGGCGTGCAGGCGAAGGTGATTGGGACGGTCGCGGGGCCGCACATCACGCGCTATGAGCTGCGACTGGCGCCGGGGACGAAGGTTGGGAAGGTGGCCCAGCTCAAGGACGACCTCGCATACGCGTTGGCGGCGACCGACATCAGGATCCTGGCCCCGATCCCGGGCAAGCAGGCGGTCGGGGTCGAGGTGCCGAACGCCAAGCGCAGGATGGTGAGACTCGGCGACGTCTTCCAGCAGCCGCCGAAGGACTGGTCGCCGTTGACGGTGTGGCTCGGCAAGGACGTGGCGGGCAAGGCGATCGGAGCGGACCTGGCGAAGATGCCCCATCTGCTGGTGGCGGGCACCACCGGCGCGGGCAAGTCGGGTGCGATCAACGCGATGCTGTGCAGCGTGCTGCTGCGCGCCACCCCGCACGAGCTGCGCCTCGTGCTGGTGGACCCCAAGCAGGTGGAGCTCAACCACTACGAGTCGATCCCGCACCTGTTGACCCCGGTGATCACCAGTCCGCGCATGGCCGCCAACGCGCTGCAGAACCTGGTCAGGGAGATGGAGCAGCGCTACGGGATCATGTCGCTGGCGCGGACGCGGAGCCTGGTGGAGCTCAACAAGGCGCGGGAGCTGCGAAACGAAGCGCCGCTGCCTTACATCCTGTGCGTGATCGACGAGCTCGCGGATCTGATGATGGTCGCGCCGGCTGACGTGGAGGACTCGATCATCCGCCTTGCCCAGAAGGCGCGCGCTGTGGGCATCCACCTGGTGCTGGCCACACAGAGCCCGCGCGTGGATGTGATCACGGGAATGATCAAGGCGAACGTGCCGTCGCGAATCGCTTTCTCGGTCTCGAGCCAGACCGATTCGCGCGTGATCCTCGACCAGAACGGCGCGGAGTCGCTGCTCGGTCAGGGCGACATGCTGTTCAGCCCGGTGGGGTCCTCGCGCTTGCAGCGCATCCAGGGCGCCTACATCGACGAGGCGCAAATAGCAAAGCTGACGGACCTGTGGCGCAAGCAGGGCGAGCCCGAGCTGCGCGAGGAGCTGCTGGAGGAGGTCGAGCCGACCGAGCCCGAGAAGAGTGGAGACGATGAGTTCGATCCCGACGAGGATCCTTTGCTGAGCGACGCGATCAGGCTTGTGGCAGAGATGCAGACCGCCTCCACCTCGATGCTGCAGCGGCGCCTGCGCTTGGGTTACACGCGCGCCGGCAGGCTGATCGACATGCTCGAGCGCCGCAGCGTTATCTCCGGCTATGAGGGCTCAAAGCCTCGTCAGGTGTTGATTGGAGAGGGGGACGTTCCCCGGGTTCTCGCAATGCTTGGTGAGCCTGGCGGCTCGGATGCTGTGAATGAGTCGGCGTCTGTCACGAGTTGAGGGCCGCTCGCCTTCAACTCCGGGTCTTTGCGTGAGATTGCAGCGGTTTCTCACAGCGCGCAACCCTTCGTGCGAGTAACACTCCGGGTGACGACAGTCACTAGCCTGTCTCGCTGAGATGGCAGAGATTGGAGCGACACTGCGGGAGGCGCGAATGCGCGCCCGCATCGACGTGTCCGAGATCGAGGCTCAGACGAAGATCAGAGCCAAGTATCTGCGGGCGCTCGAGAACGAAGAGTGGGACCTGCTGCCGGGACCGACGTTCGTGCGCAGCTTCCTGCGCACATACGCTCAGGCCCTCGATCTCGACGGCAAGGCGCTGGTGGACGAATACCGCCTGTACTACGAGCAGCCGAGCGAGGTCGAGCATCAACCGGTGATGTCTCCACCGCGTCGAGCGCTTCCGCGCTCGGGCGGGACCGGGCCCTCGCGTGGCTACCTGATCGCGGTCGGGGTGATCGGGCTGCTGATCGTGCTGTTGCTGGTGGGTCTGCTGTCGAACAAAGGGGGCAACTCACCTTCGACGCAGGCAAGCTCCTCGACCTCTCACAAGGTTCGCAAATCGACACGGAACACCTCGAGACACAAGCATTCCACAAGCTCTCGGAGCAGTGCGACCAATCGTGTGGCGCTCTCGCTGCAACCGTCAGGGCCTGTGTACGTGTGCCTGATCGGCGACAGCGGACGCAAGGCGATTCCCGGTCTGATCATTCAACCTCCGTACACGCCGGTGACCTACCACGCGACGCGCTTCACACTTACGCTTGGGAACAATGCTGTGACCATGTACGTGAACGGCAAAGCTCTGACGGTGCCCGCGTCTTCGAAGGCGATCGGCTATTCGGTCACGAGCGCAGGGCGCCACACGCTCGCGGCAGGGCAATTGCCGACCTGCAAATGAGCGGCGGCGCCCGCGCGGGAATCCTGATCACCGGGACCGAGGTGCTGACGGGTCGGGTACGCGATCGCAACGGCCCGTGGCTGTCTGACAGGCTGTTCGAGGTGGGCGTCGATCTGGCGCACATCACGATCGTCGGCGATCGCCCTCAGGACATGCAGACCGCGCTTGAGTTCATGAAGCGCGAGGGCATCGACGTGGTCCTGACCAGCGGGGGGCTGGGGCCGACGGCGGATGACCTCACGGCTGAGGTGGTCGGTCGCTTCCAGGGCCGTGAGATGGCGCTCGACGAAGCGCTCGAGGATCGAATCGCGGAGATCGTGAGGCCGCTCGCGGAACGCTATCCAAGCCTCGATCGCGACGCGATGGCCACCGGCACCCGCAAGCAGGCGACGATCCCGGAGGGCGCGACGGTGCTCGAGCCTGTCGGTACCGCACCTGGGTTGGTGGTGGCGCCGGCCGATGGGGGCGACGGACCGACGGTCGTCGTACTGCCAGGCCCGCCGCGCGAGCTTCAGCCGATGTGGAGCCAGGCGATCGCGACTGACGCGTGGCGGGCGGCGATCGGCGGCGCACGGGTCTACTGCCAGCGGATGCTGAGGCTGTTCGGGATCCCGGAGTCTGAGATAGCCGAGACGCTTCGCGAGGCCGAGCGTGCGGGGGTGGCCATGAGCAGCCTCGAGATCACCACGTGCCTGCGCGGTGGGGAGATCGAGATCGTCACCCGCTATGAGACCGACGCGCAGGCCTCCTACGAGGCCTTTGCGGGCGTCGTGGAGGCTCGCCACGCCGACACGCTCTACTCGGTGGACGGCACGACCGTCGACGATCAGGTCGCTGCTTTGCTCAGAGGCGACGGTGGCACGGGCATTCACAGGATCGCGGTGGCGGAGTCCTGCACTGGCGGTCTGCTGCTGGCGCGCTTGACCAACCCGCCGGGAGCATCGGAGTACGTCGTGGGAGGCGTGGTGGCGTATTCCAACGAGGTGAAGCTGGCCGAGGTCGGCGTGGCGGGCGAGACGATCGAGCGCCACGGGGCGGTCTCTCGTGAGGTCGCGCAGGAGCTCGCCGCCGGCGCGCGCGCACGACTGGGCGCCGAGGTCGGGGTGGGGATCACCGGGGTCGCGGGCCCCGGCGGGGGCAGCGAGGAGAAGCCGGTCGGGCTGGTGTGGGCCTGCGTGAGCGGCGCGCAGGGAGCGAGCCTGACGCGCTCGGTGCGCTTGCCGGGTGGGCGCTCGGACGTGCGCGAGCGGGCTGTGACCGTCGCGATGCACTTGATTCGGCGCCTGCTTAGGGGCGAGGGGGACCGTGAGCCTGGGATCCAGCCGGTGGCGCAGGGGCCGCTGCTGGAATGAGCTGTGGGCGGTGAGCCTCCTAGGCTGGACCGGTGAGCCGAAGTCCCACTGCACGCCTGTTCGTCGCGGTCGACCCGCCCGCCGATGTGTGTGGCCGCTTGGCGGAGTGGGCGCGCGGCGCATTGCGAGCCGCACCGGGCACGGCCCACGGGACCACGCACGGAGGCTTGGCGCCGCGGGTGCTCGATCCCGAGCTGTTGCATGTGACGCTCTGCTTCCTGGGCAACCGGCCGGTGGGGGAGATGGACCTGCTCGCGGCGCAGCTTGGCGTGTGCGAGAGCACGGTCGGCAGGCTGTCGGTGGGGGCGCCTCTGTGGCTGCCCGCGCGACAGCCGCGGGCTCTGGCCGTCGAGTTGCATGACGACGGCGGCAGGCTCGCGAATCTTCAGCGGGAAGTGGTCGGAGCGCTTCTCGAGGTGAGCGGCTGGCAGCCAAACGAGGGCGTGTCCGCCGACCAGCGCGATCTCGGGCAGAGACGGCGCTTTCATCCGCACATCACCGTGGCTCGGATGCGGCGCGGCGGGACTCCGGCGCAGCGAGCGCTTGCGCCGACTCCTTCGCTTTCGTTCACGCCGAGGGAGCTCGTGCTCTATCGCTCGTGGCTGTCTCCGGACGGCGCCGGCTATGAAGCGATCGCCTCCCATCGCCTCGCCTGACGGTGGCCCTCGCCGCGTACCCATTGCGGGACACATCCTCTTGGCGCGAGCAGACAGGTCGCGATTGCGGAACACGTCCTTTGGGCGCGAGCAGACAGGTCACGCGCTGCGGGTACGGCCCTCACCGCGCAGAGCCACAAACCTTCCGGTGCGAACAACCTTCTGGTGCGAACATCTGTTCCCATTGTTCCGTCCGAGGGGGGGGCTACCTTTGACGCTTCAAACTTCAACCGGAGGAGCAAGAAGATGGCCGTGAGCGACGAGGAGAAGGCTGCCAAGGCACGCGACGCCGCCCTGCAAGGAGCGCTCGGCCAGATCGAGCGCGAGTTCGGCAAGGGGTCGGTCATGCGCATGGGCGACGAGGGCGCCCAGGTGCGCTGCGACGCCATTCCCACGGGGGCGCTCTCGCTCGACCTGGCGCTCGGCATCGGCGGCGTCCCGCGCGGGCGCATCGTCGAGGTCTTCGGCCCCGAGTCATCCGGTAAGACGACGCTGATCTACCACGTGCTCGCTGAAGCCCAGAAGCTCGGTGGAGTGTGCGCGTTCATCGACGCCGAGCATGCGATGGACCCGTTGTACGCAAAGACGATCGGCGTGGACATCGACGAGCTGCTGGTCTCCCAGCCCGACTACGGCGAGCAGGCGCTCGAGATAGCCGACATGCTCGTGCGCTCGGGCGCCGTGGACGTGGTCGCGATCGACTCGGTTGCCGCATTGACCCCGCGTGTGGAGCTCGAGGGGCAGATGGGCGACCAGACCGTGGGTGCGCAGGCACGGATGATGTCCCAGGCGATGCGCAAGCTCGCGGGCAACCTGAACCGCACTCAGACGCTCTGCATCCTGACGAATCAGATCCGCGAAAAGGTGGGCGTGATGTTCGGCTCGCCCGAGACTCAGCCAGGTGGACGGGCGCTGAAGTTCTATGCCTCCCAGCGTCTTGACATCAGGCGCATCGAGACGCTGAAGGATGGCACCGAGGCGGTCGGCAACCGGGTGCGCGTGAAGATCGTCAAGAACAAGGTGGCGGCGCCTTTCCGTCAGGCCGAGTTCGACATCGAGTTCGGCAGGGGGATCTCGACCTCGGGCTGCCTCGTGGATCTCGGCATCGAGCACAACATCGTCACCAAGTCGGGCTCTTTCTTCTCCTACGGCAACGAGCGTTTGGGTCAGGGCCGGGGCAACGCGAAGGCCTACCTGGACGAGAATCCAGCGATCGCCAAGGAGATCGAGCGCAAGGTCTACGCCGCGCTCGGGATCGACCGTGAGAAAGTGAAGCCGATCGGGGGCGATGCCGAGACGCCGTTGGCGGTAGCGCCAGAGCCTGACAAGCAAGCGGCCTGAGTCCGCCTGGGGCACACAGGAGGTTGCTGCGCTTCATGGCCTACTCTTGAGGGCCATGAAGCACTACCACCTCGTGGTCTCTGGGCGGCGCGATACTGCGTCCTCCCTCCCTTATGTGCCGAGCACACCACGGTGGGTGCGTCCTTACCGATCAGGGATCATCGGGATCCCTGATCGGTCAGCTTGCCCAGAGACCACGAGGAACGCTTGGAGATGAAGCGCTACCACTTGACCACGTTCGGCTGTCAGATGAACGAGCACGACTCCGAGCGCATGAAGGGGATGCTCGAGTCGCTGGGGTACAGCGAGGCGCCCGAGCGGGGCGAGGCCGACCTGATCCTGTTCAACACGTGCTCGATCCGCGAGACTGCTGACAGCCGCTTCATCGCGCATCTGGGCGAGGCGAAGCGTCTCAAGCGCGAACAGCCCGAGCGTGTGGTGGGGGTGGGGGGCTGCTGGGCTCAGTCGGTCAAGGAGGAGGTCTTCGAGCGGTTCCCGTTCGTGGATGTGGCCTTCGGGCCAGGACAGACGCACAAGCTCGCCGAGTTCCTGACAAGCGACTCGCTGACCGCACAGGGCTACTTCGAGTTCGAGGGCTTCACCGGACATCTGCCGGCCAAGCGCACGCGTCCCTTCCAGGGTTGGCTGCAGATCAGCGTGGGGTGCAACTGCCGCTGCTCCTACTGCATCGTTCCATCAACACGCGGACGCGAGGTCTCACGGCCATTCGAGGAGCTTGTGGCGGAGGCGCAGGCGATGGCGCAGGAGGGCGTGCGCGAGGTGACGCTGCTCGGCCAGAACGTCAACTCATATGGCCGCGACCTGCCCGCTCGAGCTCAAGAGGGTGTGGGACGCGATGGGACGCGCGCAAACAGGCGCAGGGAACCGTTCGCTGAGCTGCTCGCCCAGCTCGACGCGATCGAGGGCATCGAGCGGATCCGCTATACGAGCCCCCATCCGAAGGACATGCGCGAGGATGTGATCCGCGCGCATGCGGAGCTTGAGAGCGTGTGCGAGCACGTGCACCTTCCGCTCCAGTCTGGCTCGAGCCGCATCTTGAAGGCAATGCGCCGCACCTACAATCGCGAGCGCTATCTGGACCGGGTGGCGCTGATCCGCGAGCACGTGCCTGACATCGCGCTCACGACCGACATCATCGTGGGCTTCCCCGGCGAGACCGAGGAGGACTTCGAGCAGACTCTGCAGGTGGCCGAGCAGGTTGGCTATGACGGAGCGTTCACGTTCATCTTCTCGCCGCGCCGGAATACCGAGGCGGCGCAGATGACGGAGGGGCTTGTGCCTCACCCCGTGAAGGTGGCCCGCATGGAGCGCCTGGTGGAGGTGGTCCAGCGCCGCGCGCATGAGCGGGCACAGCGCTTTGTGGGGAGGACCCTCGACGTTCTGGTGGAGGGCCCCTCGCGCACCGACCCGCTGCGACTGAGGGGACGGACACGCCACAACAAGGTCGTCAACTTCGCTGGCCTGGCGGCGGCGGGAGAGCTGACACAGGTGCAGATCAGCGCAGCGACAAGCCAGACGCTCTCTGGCGAGGAGAGCCTGCTGGCGCGCGCTGGGCATCGCTGACGCGGGTCGCCTCCCGGCCGGGGCTTACGCCAGCCGCCCGGGAGGCTCCATACCCGCTGTTCGCCAGGACCGAGGCTGTTCGCCAAGAGCGAGGCGCTGTTAGGAGCGAGGCGCTACTGATACATGGGCGACGGGGCTCCACCCTGATAGCTCGCGCCTGGATTCGATTCCTGTCCGGATCCTGAGCTCGAACCCGAGCCGGAGCCGGAGCCGGAGCCGGAGCTTTTGCCCATGTTCGGGCACGGGTTGCCTTTACCCCCGCTCTGCGGGTGCGAACCCTGGGAGGGGGCGGCGTTGGGGGTTGTGGATGGGGTGGTTGTGGATGGGGTGGTGGACGTGCTTGTGGAGGGAGTGGTCGTCGAGGCGCTTGGCGCCGCCGCGGCGCCCGCGATTCCGGCCGCGGCGCCTCCGGTGGCGAGAGCGCCGACAACCAGTCCCGTCCGGATCATGCTTGCCCTGTTCATACGCGAACCTCCGATGATCGCTGTTGGCTGACAACGATCATGCTCGGGCAGATCCCTAAGCGAATCCGAACCAAGCCCTAAGCAAGTCCGAAGGACTACGTAGGAAGGTTCTTATACGCGCGGAATTCGCGATACGAGCCCGCCCAGGAGCTCAAGCAGATTCGAGGGGAGTTCAAGGCGGAGTCCGCCGAAGAGTTCAAGAGGAGTCGAGGCGGAGTCCCGCGCCAAGCGCTAGCGCTTGGCGCGCTGGGCGTCGGCCAACTTCAGGCCGAGCTCGTCGCTGCCCATCCTGCGTGCAAATGAAGCAGAGACCTCTGGCGCGATCCCCGAGAACGCGGAGCCAAGACGCAGCGAGAGCGGGGCGACATCGAGCTCGCCCCGGTTGCGTTCGATCGCCCGCACCACGGCATCGGCGACGTCCTGGGGCCTGCGGGTGCCGACCCCGGCCGGCAGCTTGACGTCCGCCTCGGCGAACATCCCAGCTTCGCTTATGAACCCGGGAAAGACACCCGAGACACCGACGCCGGTGCCGTGCAGCTCGGCGCGCATCGCCATTGCAAAGCCGCGCAGACCGAACTTGGTGGCGTTGTAGATCGAGCTGCCGGCGGTCGCGGCCTTGCCTGACAGCGAAGACATGAACAGCAGATGCCCGCGACCGCGCGCCACCATCGCAGGAGCGAGCGCGTGAGCCATCGCGATCGGCACGCGCAGGTTCACGTCAAGCGCACGGTCGATCTCGTCGATCGTGAACGAGTCGAGCACGCCGCTGGCCGGCAGCGCGGCGTTGGCCACGAGGATGTCGAGCTCGCCGGCCTCCGCCAGCAGACGGTCCACCTCGGCGGCGTCGCTGAGGTCGACCACGATCGCGCGGGCTCCCAGCTCCGAGGCAAGCGGCTCGAGCACGTCAGCACGGCGGCCGGTGAGAACCAGCTGGGCGCCCCTCATTGAGAGCGTGCGCGCAATCGCCTGGCCGATGCCGCCGGTGGCTCCCGTGAGCAGTACCGTCGATCCTGAGATCTCCATCAGCTGCAAGCCTACGTGAATGGCCCAACGCATGCATGTGATCGCCCTGTTCGGACCGACCGGTGTCGGCAAGACCGCCGTGGCGGTGTCACTCGCGCGTTGCCTGCGCACCCTGGGCGAGTCCCCGGTGGCGGTGTCTGCCGACGCTCTGCAGGTCTACCAGGGGATCGAGACGCTGACCGGAGTGGCCACATCCCAGGAGCGCTCAGAGCTCGAGCACCGCCTCGTCTCGTTTCTGCCGCTGGACGCGAGCTTCAGCGCCGGGCAGTACGCGGAGCTCGCCCACGCGCAGATCGACGCGGCGCTCGCCGAAGGCCGCAGGCCGATCGCAGTGGGAGGGACTGGGCTCTATCTGCGCGCGGCGCTGACCAACCTCGACCTGCGCCCGCCGCCGCCGGAGGGAGTGCGCGAGCGTTGGGTGGCCGAGCTCGAGCTCTATGGCGCGCCCGCCCTGCATGCACGGCTCGCACAGCGAGCGCCGTGGGCCGCGCAGGGCATCGACCCGAACGATCGCCAGCGCATCGTTCGCACGCTCGAGCTGCTTGACGCCGGCGAGCTCGAGCAGCCGAACGGCCCATCTCAGCTGTGGACCGATGAGGTGAGGCAGCCGACGCTGCTCGTGGGGCTCGTGATGGACCGCGACGCCCTCTACTCGCGGATCGATGCACGCGTGGAGCAAATGCTCACAGACGGGGCCCGCGAGGAGGTTCTGCAGGCGCACGCCGCCGGCGCAAGCCCAGCCGTGCGCAAGGCGCTCGGCTTCGATGAGCTCCTGGCAGGCGATGTGGAGGCGATGAAGCGCCGCACCCGCAACTATGCCCGCCGTCAGCTCACCTGGATGCGCAAGCTCTCGGGCGTGCAGGCAATCGACGTGACCGATCGCCCGGCCGGCGACGTCGCCGCGGAGATCCTTGACAGGCTGAGCGCGCTCGAGGGCTCATAGCGGGCCTGCACGGGGTCCGCGTGGGCACGAGGCCCTAGACTGCTGCGCCGCACGATGATTCATCCCAGGCGACACACATGAGGTTCGAGAAGTGGCAGGCGCTCGGCAACGACTACCTGATCGTGGAGCAGGCCGAGCTTCCATTTGAGCTCACGGCAAGGCGCATACGCAAGCTCTGCGCAGGGCACTTCGGCGTGTTCGCCGACGGCGTGCTGCTGCTGACGCGAGCCGAGGATCCGCGTTTTGTGGCGCAACTGCGGATCTTCAACCCCGACGGCTCGGAGGCCGAGCTGTCAGGCAACGGAGCACGCGAGGCGATCCTCTACCTGCGCCGGCGTGGATGGACCGATCGGGACGTCTTCTCGATCCAGACCGCCGCTGGAGAGATCCGTCCGAGGATTACGGGCCCTGACACCTGCCGTGTCGACATGGGCCGCGCGGGCCTTACCTCCAAGGACTTTCCGACGGGTCCCGGCGAGGGCGATGGTGAGCTCGTCGCGGATGCGCGGGCCTGGCATTTTCAGCACGTGTCGATCGGCAATCCGCAGTGCGCGATCCACGTCGAGGACATCGCCACCCTGAACGCTCTCGACCTGCCCGCCATCGGGCCCTCGATCGAAGCGCATGAGCTGTTCCCCAACCGCACGAACGTGTCGTGGTACACGGCAGTCGAGCCAGTGGCCGATGGACGCGGCACGATCCGCGCACGCATATTCGAGCGGGGCGTGGGGGAGACACTGTCCTCCGGCACGGGAGCCTGCGGGGCCGCGATCGCATACCGTCTGTCCGGCGGGCCCCCACGTGTGAAGGTGCTGCTCGACGGCGGAGAGCTCGAGGTCGAGATCGGCGAGGATCTGCAAGTTGATTTGACAGGCTGGGCGCGTCCCGTGTTCGAGGGACGCCTCAGCGAAGACTTCCTGAAGGAGCTGCATGAGACCGAGTGAGCGCCTGAGCCGCATCCCCCCGTACCTGTTCGCAGAGCTCGAGCGCAAGATCGCCGCCAAGAAGGCGGCGGGCGTCGAGGTGATCAGCCTTGGGATCGGCGATCCCGACCGGCCCACGCCGGCACTGATCGTGGAGGCGATGCAGGAGGCGGTCACCGAGCCGGAGACCCACCAGTACCCATCCAACCGGGGGCGCGCGGATTTCCGGCAGGCGCTCAGCGACTTCTACGCGCGTCGCTTCGACGTGGAGCTCGATGCCGATGGGGAGATCATCCCCGCGATCGGGGCCAAGGAGGCGATCTTCAACCTCAACCTGGCGTTCCTCGATCCGGGCGATGTGGCGCTGGCCTCCGACCCTGGCTACCCGGTCTACACGGGTGGACCGCTGCTCGTGGGCGCCGATCCGGTGGTGATGCCGCTCGTGCCGGAGCTCGGATTCGTGCCCGATCTCGAGGCGATCGACGAACGGACGGCCAGCCGCGCGAAGCTCATGTACCTCAACTACCCCAACAACCCCACCGGTGCGATCGTGCCGCCGGGCTTCTTTGAGCGCGTGATCGACTTCGCCCGTACCTACGAGATCCTGGTGGTGCACGACAACGCCTACAGCGAGACCACCTACGACGGCTATCGCGCGCCGTCGTTCCTGGCGACGCCGGGCGCCAGGGAGGTGGGCATCGAGGTGTTCTCGCTGTCCAAGGGCTACAACATGACTGGCTGGCGTTGCGCGGCGGTGCTCGGCAATGCCGCGGCGATCGAGGACTACTGGCGACTGAAGACCAACATCGACTCGGGCCTGTTCGACGCGGTCCAGCTGGCGGGAATTGCGGCGCTCTCACCAGACGCCGACGCCGAGGTCGCCTCGATGAACGAGCTGTATCGTCGTCGCCGCGACCTCGTGTGCGACGCGCTCGCGAAGGCGGGGGTGCACGTCACGCCGCCCAAGGGCACGATCTACATCTGGGCGCCAATTCCCGACGGCTTTGAGAGCTCGGTGGCCTACTGCGAGCACGTGCTCGAGCGAGCCGGCGTCGTGATCTCTCCGGGCAGCGCCTACGGACCGAGCGGCGAGGGCTGGTTTCGGATCTCGCTGACCACCCCCGACGACCGCCTGGCTGAGGCGGTCGAGCGTTTGGCCGCGCTCGGATCCTGATCTACACTCGGAGTGGATGAACCAACCCACAAGGCGCGCCAGTCAGCGCGCGTTCTGCATCGCATCTCTGCCTGACGAGGACAACCTCGACGAGCTGAGCGAGCTGCTGCGCACCGCAGGCGTGGCGGTGGTGGGCGAGATGATTCAGCGGCGCGAGCAGCCGCATCCCAACACCTACCTCGGTCCCGGCAAGGTCAAGGAGGCAAAGCAGGCAGCGCAGGCGTGCGATGCGAACGTGATCGCCTGCGACGACGAGCTGAGCGCCCGCCAGGAGCGCAACCTCGAGGAGGCCGTCGGCATGCCGGTGGTCGACCGCACCACGGTGATCCTCGACATATTCGCCACCCACGCCTCGAGCGCCGAGGGCAAGCTCCAGGTCGAGCTCGCCCAGCTCGAGTACAACCTTGCGCGAATGCGGGGACTGTGGACCCACCTGGAGCGTCTCGGCGGCGGGATCGGAACGCGTGGACCAGGGGAGACCCAGATCGAGACCGATCGGCGCCTGGCACGCAACCGGATCGCGGCGCTGCGACGCCGCCTGGAGCACGTGAAGGGCACGCGCTCGGTGATGCGCGCCGAGCGAGAGCGGGCAGCGCTTCCGAGCGTTGCGCTCGCCGGCTACACCAACGCGGGCAAGAGCACGCTGCTGAACGCGCTCACAGGCTCGGAGGTGGGGGTGCGCGACCGGCTGTTTCACACGCTCGACCCGAGCACTCGCATGTTGCGCATCGGGGGACGACCGCACCTGCTCACCGACACGGTCGGCTTCATCCGCAAGCTTCCCCACCAGCTGGTGGACGCGTTCGGCGCGACGCTGGAGGAGACGAGGTTGGCCGACCTGCTTTTGCATGTGCTCGACGCCTCGGCCGGCGAGCACGATCAGGCCGCCATGTGCAAAGCCGTCGAGGAGGTGCTCGAGGAGATCGGCGCCGGCGAGCGCCCCCGCGTGCTCGTGCTCAACAAGGTCGATCTGCTCGAGGACGAGGCCCGCGAGGAACTACGTCTGCGTCATCCTGACGCGATCTTCGTGAGTGGCGTGAGCGGCGAAGGGCTCTCCGAACTTCAGGAGCGGATCGAACGCGAGCTGCGCCACACGCTGCGCCCAATGGAGCTGCTGGTGCCCTATTCGCAAGGCGGCAGGCTAGCTGAGCTGCACGATGTGGTGGGCGACCTGCACCGTCAGGACACGCCGGAGGGCGTGCTCGTGCGAGCGCTCGTGCCGGCACGCCTGGTCGACCGCTACGCCCGCTTCGCAGTGGCCTGACAGGGACCCCGTCAGCGGTCGTCGCCGCTGCCTGAGAGCACACCCCGCTGCTGGCGCGAGAGGAGCTTCTCCAGGTTCTGGCTCGCTATCTCATCCAGGTTGAGTCCCAGCTCGCTCGCCAGCTGGGCCACGTACCAGAGCACGTCCCCGAGCTCCTTGGACATCGCCAGGCGACGCTCGTCGCTGACCGTGCCGCCATCGTCGCGGATCGCCTTCTTGGCGTGCTCGGCCACCTCGCCGGCCTCACCGGCAAGCCCGAGCGCCGGATAGGCCAGCCACGCCTCGCGTGGGTACTCGGCGGTGCGACGGGATTCCCGCTGATAGTCAGATAGCTCCATGCCGCAGATCCTACGCCGCCGCGATCCCCGCGGCGCGGCGGGCGCTGCGGTGTGCCTCACGCTCGAAGTCGTCGTCCAGTGGTGCGAGCTCGTCGAGCCCCACTCCCAGCGCGGTCGCGATCAGCCAGTCGGCGAACCAGGTGTTCTTCGGCAGCAGCGGGCCATGCAGGTAGGTCCCGATCACGTTGCCGGCGCGCGCGCCCTCCAGACCGCTGCGCCCGTCGTTTCCATATCCGCTCAGCACCTGCCCGAGTGGGAGGGCGCTCGGCCCCAGATGGGTGCGCCCGCCGTGGTTCTCGAAACCGGCGAGAACCCGCTGTCGACCATCCAGATCGACTTCGATCGCCACGTTGCCGATCAAGCGCGGTCCCGGCTCACGAACGGTGCGCACGTCGAGCAGACCGACGCCCTGAAGGCGCTGCCCGCCGAGCGCGTAGGCCTCGCCGAGCAGTTGGTAGCCGCCACAGACACCGAGCACCACCGCATCCCGGGCTGCCGCCTCGCGCAACGCCTCGCGCTTACCTACGAGAAGATCCTCGGCACACAGCAGCTGGTCGCGGTCCTGGCCGCCACCGAGGTAGTAGATGTCGTGCGCGCCTCCGTCGAGCGGCTCCCCGATTCCGCTGGCGCTCAACTGGAAGTCGATCCCGCGCCACGCGCAGCGACGCTCGAGCACGAGCAGGTTGCCGCGGTCGGCGTAGATGTTCATCAGATCTGGATACAGGGCGCACACCCGCAGCCCGCGCGTCCGCGAGTCGCTCATCGCCATGAGCTGCTCGCCTCCCCGCGCCGGACCAGCAGCTCGCGCAACGCAAGCATCGCCGTGTACGTGGGAAGCGCATACAACGGCGCATCCTCCTGCCCCTCCGCACGCCCTGACGCAGCGCTTTCCAAAGCGCCTGAGAGATCGTCGATCACCTCGATGCGCTCAGGCTCGACTCCCGCGTACTTCAGGCGCAGCGCGAGCTCAGCCGCCCTGGTGCCAGAGCAGGTCGCCCTGCGCACCCGACCGGCCAGCAGCTCGAAGTCGGCGTCCCAGATCCAGGACACATCGTGACCGTCGGCTGTCTTGTCGTTGAGCACACCCAGAAGATCGTGACTGCCGGGCTCCAACGCCAGTGTGCGCAAGACCTCGTTGGCGCCCACGGGATTCTTGACGAGCAGGATTCGCGTCTCGCGGCCTTCCACCTTCACGGTCTCGGCCCGCCCGAACGCGGCCTCGGTGCTCTCCAGGCCTTCCACGATGCCGGCAAGCGGGATTTCGAGGGCCACCCCGAGCGCGGCTGCTGCGAGCGCGTTGTACACGTTGTAAAGGCCCGGGAGCGCGAGCCTCACCGCGGCGTCTCCGCCTGGCGTACACAGCTGGAAGCTGGCCGAGCGCACGCCTTCGAGCGTGACTGCGCGAGCGGTCACGGTGGGGGAGGGTCGGCCTCCTCCGCACGATGGGCAGTGATAGTGACCGAGGTGACCCAGATACACCGCGTCGAACACATAGGGAGCGCCACAGCTGCGGCAATGCTTGGCATCTGCGGCGTGAGCCATGCCCGTCAGTGCGAGCGAGTCATCCTCGACTCCGTAATAGAGGACTCTGGGACGCTCGCGCCCCAGATCGGCGAGCAGCGGATCGTCCGCATTGCACACCAGCTCGGCCTCCGCGGCCGGGCCATCCGGGCCGACCGCCGCGGCCCAGCGCTCGGCGATCGTGTCGAGCTCTCCATAGCGGTCGAGCTGGTCCCTGAAGAGATTGCCGAGCACAACCACCTTCGGATGCAGTTGCGCGGCGAGGCGGTCGAGCCACAGCTCGTCCACCTCGAACAACCCCATCTCGCCGTCGATCGTGGCACGCGAGCCGGCTGCCTCCAGCAGGGTCGAGGCGATCCCTCCGGCCATATTGGCCCCGGCCTGGTTGTGCACCAGCGAGATGCCAACGCCTTGGAGGATGCTCGACGCCAGCGCCGCCGTGGTGGTCTTGCCGTTGGTCGCGCTCACCAGCACGCTTCCTCGTTGCAGTCGCGCCCCGAGCGCTCCGATCGCCGAGGGCTCCATCCGCATGAGCAGCTTCCCCGGCAAGCTCGTTCCGCCCCCGCCGCGCCGTCTCGAGACCGCTCCCACGGCGCGTGCGAGGGCCAGCTTCGGCCCGAGCAGAGGGCTCACGCGAAAGCCTCCATCAAGGGGGAAGCCTTGGCGAAAGGGGAAGCCTTGGCGAAAGGGAAGGCCTTCGTGAATGGAAGGGTCTTCGTGAACCGATCAGCGTCGATAGCGCTCACTCCGCAGTAGTCCTCGCGTCGCCGGCGGCGCTCGAGAAGGCGTCCTCAACCGGGCCCTCCGCCGGCACGAGCACCCGCACCGCCCCGGGGATGGTCTTCACTACCACCGGCAGATCGCCGATCGGGTCCCCGTCGGCGTACATGGCGAAGGGACGGTCGGCCTTGATCGACACCTCTCGCGCGCGAAAGACTCTCACGCTCGGCTCGCGCACGTGCGTGCCCTTGAACACCCTCGGCAGGATCTTCGTGACGAACCCGAGCTTGCTGATGCTCTCCAGGACCACCACGTCCAGCAGCCCGTCGTCGAGGATCGCGTCCGGTGCAGCGCGCATCCCGCCGCCATAGGTCTTCGAGTTGCAGGCCCCGACTGTGTAGGCCAAGAAGCTGTGACGCTCGCTTGGCCGCTCGCCCGCTCTTTCCGCATCAGAGAGCGCATGCGTGCCGCCATCGGGAGCAACCGGATCGATCAACTCGATCTCAAAGCGAGCTGGCCGCCAACCCAGCAGGGCCCGCAACGCACCATACGCATACACCAGGCCGCCCAGCCAAGCAGGCGCTTCGTTTGCGATCCGGTTGGCTTCGCTGTCGAAGCCCACACTCGCGATCCCAACAAAAGCCTGGCCTCCGACCTCGCCGAGATCGAGCCTGCGCGAGAAGCCTTCCGCGATCGTTGCGCACGCCTGCACCGGGTCGGCCGATATCCCGAGGACCCGTGCCAGGTCGTTGCCACGCCCGCCCGGCAGCACCCCCAGCAAGGCCTCTGGGATCTCACGCAGAGCGTCGGCCACGGCTCCCACCATCCCGTCGCCGCTCAAGCACACAGCCGTCTCACCGGCGAGCGCCGCCGCACGCGCCAGCTCGCGTGCGTGATCGAGGTCGCGGGTCGCCTCGCTGCGCACCTGCAGCCCATGGCCTTCGAGCGCCACTCGCACCTCTGGCAACACACGACCGGCTTTGCCGCCGCCGGCGGAGGGGTTTACGATCAGGCACACGGGCGAGGTCATTGCGCAAGCGTATTTGGCCCGGAGGCCGGTTGGCCCGCGAGCGTCTGGCGCCTCTGAGTATTTGAGAATCGCAAAGGGATGCTTAAGAACGCGCGAACATGGCTCGGCGTCGCGGCGTCGCGACTATGCTGCGCCGATGTCCGTCCGCCTGAGCGCCGTGCGCCGCCTGTCCTGCTGCTCGGCGATCGCCGCCCTCGGGCTCGGCCTGACTGCGTGTGGCTCCACGGCGGGCGGCAGTACCCAGACCAGCACGACCCACCCATCCAAAGGACAGGCCTCGCCTAGCGCGAACCTCGGCTTCGCAGCCAAGGGCAAGTGCACACCAACGCAGACACCCGTCCCGAAGGGCGTCCAGAGCATCCGCAAGCCGACGCTCACGCTCAACCCGGCTAAGAGATACGTCGTGAGCCTGAACACCAACTGCGGGACCATCGAGATTCAGCTCAACGTGCGCCAGGCGCCGCGCACGACCGCCTCCTTCGCCTACCTCGTCAAGCGAGGCTTCTATGACAATCTCACCTTCCACAGGGTGGCAGCCGGTTTCGTGATTCAGGGGGGCGACCCCAACGGCGACGGCTCGGGCGGGCCCGGCTACACGGTCGTCGAGCCGCCTCCGAGCAGCACGCGCTACACGCTCGGAACCGTGGCCATGGCAAAGACCGGCACAGACCCTGCCGGGGCCTCGGGCAGCCAGTTCTTCATCGTTACTGCCCGGGATTCGTCGCTACCACCGCAATATGCACTGGTCGGAAACGTCGTGGGCAGCCTTGCCAGCGTCGAAGCGATCTCCAAGCTGCCGACCGACCCACCTCAAGACGGTGCTCCCAGAACGCCCGTGGTCATCAGCCGCGCGACGCTGTCCTCAACTGGCTCGCTGTCCTCACCGAGCTCCTCGAACTAGCTGAGCACTATTCCCTGGGCGAACGCGCCCGCCATTTTGCCGAGCGCTATTTCGAAGCGTTCGGGCGCTGGGCAGCCGCGGTCGCACGATCCCGACGACGACGACCGATCATTGCTGCCACCGTCACTCCCGCGATAGCCAGGAACAATCCGAGCAGAATGCCGGGAGCGAGGCCGAGCCCCCCGAACGGGAGCGCGATCAACTCGACCACGCCAAGGCCGACCGCCAGCAGCACGAGGATCAAAGCCAGGATCAGCAGGATGCCGCGGATGCGCGCGAGAATTCCGGCGCTCGCAGGTGGGATCAAAAGGCCCATGGCCCTCAACGCGAACATCTGGCGGCCGCTGGGAGGCGTGTGTCCCAGGCGCTCGACCGCCTCCTTTAGATCGCCGGCGCGCCGCTCGGCGAGCGCCAGCGACGCATCGGCCATGCGCCGGAGCTGCATCCGTTCCTGCGGGCGGGCTGCGGCGATGGCTCGCTGGAAGTAGGCACGCGCCTGCTCTGCGTCGAAGCGCTCGGAGGCTCTGGCCCCGAGTATCGCCAGAGCCGCAGACTTGTACTTCGTCTCCGACTCCAGCTCCTCGTCGGAGCGCTGCTCCAGCGCTTGAATCGCCTGCTGAGCGCCGCGCTGTTCGACGCGGACCTGTCGTTGCTTTGGTGCCATGGCGACCTATTCTATGGAGTCTTCGCGCAAGCGAGTCCTCCCTCAACCGCTATTCTCGCTGTCCCGGCACTATTAGAGACCGATGCGTCGAATCCGCTCGCACATCCCACTGATCGCAGCGCTTGCCGCCATCTGCCTCGCTGGGCAGACGGTCGCCATCGGCACGGCTCTCGCTGCCAGCAGCCCGCCTGTGGACAAGGCGGCGCTCAACAAGGCTGTGCAGGAAGCGCTCGCCAAAGCCCAGGCCGAAAAGGGCGCCGGTGGCCAGAGCGCCGCTGGGTCTGCGTCGAGTGGGGGAGTCTCCGGTTCCTCCGAATCCTTCTCAAAACTGACCCAGGGGGGAGGGGAAGAAGAAACCGCTACCCAGACGACTCCCACCACCGCCGCCACCACGACGGCCTCCAGCGGCCTCTCGACGAATGTGCTCGTGCCCATTTTCATCTTGGGAGGCCTGTTGCTGGCAGGCATAGCGTTCTTCATCGTCCGCGACGCCCGCAGCGTCGCTCCCGCCGGGGACGGGCTCGGGAACGCCGGCTCCTCGCGAGACCGCGCCGCCCGTCAGCGCAAGCGACGGGCGAAGGCCAAGGCAGCCAGGCAGCAGCGTAAGCGCAACCGCTGAGCGGCATCGACCGCTCAGCGATGAGCGCCAGACAGGTCTTGTTTCCCATAGACCATGCCGTCGACGAGTCTGCGGTGTTCCGAGTCTGCGGTATTCGCTAGCGCTGCACTAGCGAGCGCGCAACCACGCGGCGCGGCCTGGTGCGCACACGCGCGGGGGATGGCGGAGCGGGCGAGCCATGCGGTCCGCGGTGGCGTGGCCCACGTGGAAACGGGAGCTTCGGATGCGGCTCCTTCGATGGTCCTGGCAGCGTCTTGCTGCCACCGTCTTCATCCGCATCGGTGCGGCTCTCGTCATCAAGCGCGCTCATGGCCGCATCCGAGCGAAACGGCACCCACAACATCAGCGAGGCCACGACGAGCTTGACAAGCCCGATCAAGGTGAACAGCAGCCATAGAGACATCCCGTTCGATGCTACTACCGCCCGCGCAAACGGTCTACCACAGACGTCCGGAGGCGTCCGGAGGCGTTGTCGAGCTCATGAGCGGTGATCTAAAGTGTTCCTATAGTCGGGACGATAACGGCCTCGTGCCCACGCATAGGGAATACCCATGGGAGCGCGATCGCCGCGCCATCGAGGATCGTGAGCGAGGACGTGCTCGTGCCAGCCTCAAGCGCGACGGCAGTCGAAGTCATTCGCCTCGCGTCCAACTGTCTGTCGGTGGCCAGCGCAAAACGACCCATCGCGGGCGGCACGGACCCCGCCTGGTCATGACCTCGGGGGAACGGCGAATTGCTGGTCGCCTCGCGCGGCTATGCCTATTCATGCTCATCGTCTATGCGACGCTGCATCATTCGATCCTCTTGATGTGGTGAGCGCCCTGTAGTGCGAGGACTGTCTATCGTGGCCGAGAGCAACGACCGGGGCGATGACGTCTATAAGAAGAGCGAATGGGGGCTTCGAGTTGCGAGAGAGTCATGAGAACGCTTGTGCAGGGGCCGGCAGATGAACCCGACCGCCTCCGACCTCGAGCAAGCGACGCGCCTTGACGGAGAGGACGGTCGCTATGTGGCATGTCTGTCCAAGGACTGGGAGATCTGGGGCCCGAACGGCGGTTATCTCGCCACGATTGCATTGCGAGCCGCCGGCATATGCGCTCAGATCCAGCGTCCGGCGAGCTTCTATTGCCACTTTCTCAGTTCGCCTGCCTTTGACAACGTGGAGCTCAATGTGAGTCTGCTCAAGCGGGGGCGCCGCGCCGAGTCGCTGGCTGTCGATATGAGCCAAGACGGCAAGCCAATCCTGCAGGCCCTCGTCAAGACGGTTGCCGACGGGCCCGGATACAGCCATCGACATCTCCAAGCGCCAGAGGTTCCAGCTCCCGAGACTTTGAAGACCTACCAGCAACTGCGCCCCAAAGCGTCGCCTCCGAACTTCAGCTTCTGGAATAACGTCGAACGGCGACCCGTCGACCAGAGCACGGCAGAAGAGCCCTCAGCGCCGGTGCTGCGCGAGTGGACTCGCTATCGACCAACAGCCTGTTTCGAGGACCCTTTCCTGGACGCCGCCCGAGCCCTGATCCTGCTCGACACCTTTGGATTCCCGGCCGCATATCAGCGCTACCGCGGCTGGGACTACCTGGCGCCGAACCTCGACACAAGCGCCTGGTTTCACGACTTCAACTCAGACTGCGAATGGCTGCTGATCGACCACGAGTGCATCCTGGCCAATCACGGCCTCATGGCCGTCAACGGCAAGGTCTGGGACACCAACGGAGTCTTGCTGGCCACCGGGTCCGCGCAACTGTGCTGCGTGCCCAACCGCCGGTAGAGCAGATCTCTTTTCGATAAAAGGAGCTCCTGCCAGGAAAGACTCATACCAATGAAGGGTCCGTGAACTGCAGCAATCCTTCTAGGTTTACATAACATACATTATCGAGCGTTATTTGGTAGTGCATCAGTTTGAAAGTGAGACGATCTCGGCGAGGCTCCAAACGTGGTCCTCGACGCCTGCGGCCATTCTGGAGTACGTGGGTATGGGTTGGCGAGCGTCTTGTGCGGGCGCGCGAAGTTGTAGTGCATGAAGTGGATTGCGACTGCGGCACTGTGGTTCTCGATCTTCTTGCTGAACCCGTTCGTTAGCCGCGTGAACCTGCGCATTCCCATCCGCATCGTGAGGTTCTGGCGCTCCACGTAGCTCGTGCTGATCCGGCTCGGATCGGGATCACCCAGGCGCACCGTGACTTTCGTGCCGGTGCAGGCTGGAGGGCTATACCGGCCAGGAGCGACCGCTTGACTCTTGTAGATCTTGTGGATTTGCGCCCAATCAACCTCGTCCTTATCGAAGGCGTACGGCACGCTCCCCCGGTACGCCTGATGACCGTCGGTGCTGAGTTGGATTCGCTCGGGCATCCGCCCCTTGAGGTCGTACATGAACGCTAGGCCGTCCTCGGTGGTGCGCTGGCCGACGAGCCACGCTGGGACGAGCTTTGTGTCCGCGCAGATGGCGACCCACGTCCACACGTCGCCGTAGCCGAATGTGTCCTTGTGCTCGTCGGGCACGTTTTTGGCCTTGGCGTAACAGAAGCTCCAGATCTCATCGCACTCGATGGTCGTGCATGGCAGATCTACCAGGACGCGGCTCTGATACTCGGCGCACGCCTCGCCCACGTCCAGCAAGAGCTTCGAGACGGTGTTGATGGAGCAACCCGCCATGCGAGTCGTGGCCCGGAGGCTGTTGCCCTCGACAAGCATCGAGAGGATTTGCGCGCGACGCCCTATGCTCAGCCGATTCATACTGAACATTATGCCTGACCGCTCGGACAGAACGATCAGTTTACGCCTTAATCAGTCTGCCAAATTCTCAACGGCCGATAAGCCTCATCGCGTAGCGGCGAGATAAAGAAGCCCTGCCTATCCAAACGTTCGCTCAGTGGGCTAGCGCTAGGCTCAAGCTTTGGGGGCCGCTCGCTTTGTCGGGTTTCCGCGGAGCCCTGCGACAGCTTGCGAGAGTCCTTCGCCGGCTGCTCCATTTTGGCCATTGTCGCCTCCTTTCTTCCGCTCTTTGCGTGGTTCTTTGTTTTCTTCCGTCAAGAAGTTCTTCAGGGGACCAAACTCGACCAATGGCGTACCTGCCTCTGCGGCTCTGTGGCAAGCCCGCACATCCTTCAGATGGTCATATTCCCTAATTGGCTTGACAGGCAAACCAAGGCGAGATGCCTCGTCATGCGCGATGACAAACCCATGTGTAGGGAACTGTTCTACTAGCTCCTTGGCGATCTCTGCGGCTTGTCTCGCACCAACTGTGGGCGTGAGCAGGATCGTGGCGTAGCGGACCGTGACCCGTAGTAGCTCGTTGGCCTGATAAACGAGACGCGGATCTAGCTGACTCACCAACGGAGCCGAAAAGCTAGCCGAGAAGTCAAGCATCGCCCTAAAGGCATCGACTCGTCCCATATTTGTCTCGCTGATGATCTCGGTCGCACCCTTGATGGCGAGTGCGACCGCGTCACGCGCGACCGCATCGGCTGCGTGCGCGATGCTCAAGGCCGAGATACCACCGAAAAGACTGCCCTCCTCGTGCACTTGAGCATCAAGGGGACCCAGCTCAGCTCCTGGCGCTAGAAACAATTCATCCGCCGCGAGAGCAAGGAGCGTCGCAGCGCTCTTCGCGTAGTCCGGCACAACAACGCGGATATGGCTCGCGACCTTGCGAAGCATCAAAGCAAGCTTGTATGCCGTGTGAGCGTCCCCGCCGGGAGACTCAAGCCATAGATCAACCTGAACATTCTCGCGTGGCTGGCTTATGCCATCCTCAAGCTTGCAACGTATGCGCGCCAACTCGCGCGGACCGATGCTGGAATGCGAGTCCAGCCAGACGAGCAGGTATCGAACGGTTGGACTAGACGCTGCCATGCCGCTTTCCATGCCAACGTGCCTGTGCAGCTTTACGGGCCATCTCTGAGCGCTCTTGAGCGCTCAGCTTGTCAGCTCTCGCCCTACCACCCTTGAGGCCGCCACGCCGGCCAAGCTCGACGGCGGCCGGGTTCTTCCCGTGGTCTAGGCTCGACTCATCAGCTTCGCCTGTGGCGAGATCAACGATTAGCTTTCCGAGCTGGTTCGGATCACGGGGTCGCTTGCGCGAGCGGTCAGGCATGATTCGGAGGGTACCACGCATACTACGAGGCCACTTTACGACTCCGTTGGGACGGTTTCGTGAGGCGCCACGCCTACCCATCGACGTGGCGCTCAGACGGGCTCCTACGGCAGCAAGGCTTCCAACCGAAGCCGAACCGCTGTGAGGATAAAACAGAAGCCGACCATTGGCATGACAGGACGCCGCGCGGTTAGTCCGATAGCAACGCCCTCCACGACTGCGAAGACGACGTAGAAGGTGCGCCACCGCCAGCGCGCGCTCACGCCACAATCTGGTCGTAGTGCAATGCCGCCCGTGTGGGGAAGACAAGCCCGTCGCTTGTCTGGTGGATCAACCCGACGCCCCGAAGCCGCGTGAGGGCATTGTGCGTGTCTTCCGGCTTGACGTGCTTGTCAGTGCGGTCGCGGATCAACTCGTCCACGGACCAAGGCCGCTGGTCATCCGGGTCGATGAGCCGGGACAGGACACCCCAATCGTGCATGTTGTCCGCCTCGACCACTGGGTTAGGCTGCTGTACGGGCATGGAGCTAATCCCTCCTTGCTCAAGGCCCCGGCGCGGACTGATCCTCTGCGTCGGGGTCGCTGGTTTATGGATGCCCGCCAGCGTAAACCGCTCAAAGCCCGTTCAGCGGCTCAAATCCAAACTGATGCACTACCCGTTATTTGGTAGTGGGTCAGTTTGAGTCCAGAAGGCTGCGGCCTCCCGATCCATGTGAGACGGAATCCGTCTATGCGAGACGGCGTGATCCCGCCGATCTGAGACAACCGGGCTGCGCGAGCCTACGTGTATGTACGCCCCGCCGAGTGGTTCAGGTCAGCCAGGAGTTGCGCAGCTGAGCTTGAGCGATTGCTGATGCTCCAGCCCCGGCAATCGCCCAAGCTCGCCTCTGCTCAGCCCGCCTCCGACGGCGGGATGTTCTGGTTAAGGTGGAACAGGTTGGTCGGGTCGTAGCGGTCCTTCAGCGCCCGCAGCCGGTCGAACTTCTCCGCCCCGTAGGCAGCCCGCACGCGCTCCTCCCCCTCGGCGGAGAGGAAGTTAATGTAGGCGCCGCCGGTCAGCGAGGGCTCGATCTCGGCGTAGAAGCGCTGCGCCCACTCCATGTGGGGTTCCAGACTCCCGCCCGGCTCGTGCGTGGTGGCGATCGCGTTGAGCACGAACGGCGCCTGGCGCTCGCCTTGGGCGGTCTCGTCCTCACCGACACGGGCGATCGCGCCACCGAAGTGCTGGATGTGGATCTCCGAGGACGGGGAGGTCGCGTTCTGGTGGAAGCGAGCCATCGTTTTGATCGCGTGGTCATCGAGCTCGCGGAAGTAGCCCGCCTTCATATAGGCCTGGGTGCCCTTCGGCCAGACCGCGTCGAACAGGCCCTGCACCTGCACGTAGGGCATCGGGCCGACCAGGTCGGCGACGGGGTCACCGAGATCGCGGATCGGCTGCAGCACCTTCATACCCTCCTCAGGGTCGCCGCAGTAGCAGCCGGCCAGGG
>DATHPT010000199.1:0-3158 GCA_035483615.1 Solirubrobacteraceae bacterium
CGCCGGTCGCCGGCCACAGTCTCAGGTTGTCACTCGACCTGGGCCTCGAGCAGGAGGGCGAAAAGGCGCTGAGGGAAGGCATCTCGATCGCGCAGGCGTCGGGCAAGCCGGCAAACGGAGGGGCCTACGTGGCGCTCGACCCCCGCAACGGGCAGGTCCTGGCAATCGGCTCTTATCCGACTTTCAACCCGAACGTGTTCGCCAAACCCCTGACCACATCTCAATACGACGCTCTGATCGGCAATGAAGCCGGCGGCGGCCCACTGTTCAACCGTGCCACTGAAGGCACCTATCCGACCGGCTCGACGTTCAAGCCGATCACGGCGATGGCTGCGCTGGAAGCAGGAGTCATCACTCCCAGCGAAGGGCTTGGAGACGGACCGTGCATCACGGCGGGCAAAGAGCAGTTCTGCAACTCCGGCAAAACCAACTACGGCGCGGTCGGCTTGGTGGAAGCGCTGAAGGTCTCCTCCGACACCTATTTCTTCGAAACGGGTGAGCGCGCCAACAGTCACGGAAACATAATCCAGAACATGGCCCATCGCCTGGGGGTGGGGCAGGAAACGGGCATCGATCTTCCAAAAGAGTTCCAGGGAGTCGTGCCCGATCGGAAATGGCGCGAAAAGCGCAACAAGGAAGAGTTGGCCTGCGAGCGTCGAGAACACACGTCCTCGTGCGGCTACGTCGCCGAAGTGCGTCCCTGGAGCGTGGGAGACAACATGCAGTTGGCGGTCGGCCAGGGTGACCTGCTAACCGATCCGCTGCAGATGGCGGTCGCCTACTCCACGCTTGCCAACGCCTACATGCACGGGGGAGATGGCACCGTCGTGCGCCCCCACTTGGGCATGGAGATCGACGATTCCAAAGGTGGCCTGGTGCAGACGCTGAGCTCCCAGCCCGCGCGCCACGTGCACCTGAACTACTCCGACCTGAGCCTGGTGATGGAAGGCATCCACGAGGCCACCAGCCAGCCGGGTGGAACCTCCTTCGAAGTGTGGAATGGCTGGAACCAGGCGCAGCACCCCGTGTTCGGAAAGACGGGCACCGCCCAGCACACCGGCAAGGAAGACCAGTCGTGGTACATGTGCTACATCGCCGATCCCACCCACCCGATCGTGATCGCCGTGACCGTCGAACAGGGGGGATTCGGGGCGGAAACGGCCGCACCGATCGCGCGGCTGATCGCCTCGAAGTGGTTCGGACAGCCCGAGAAGTTCGTCGCCGGCTCTTCAAAGACGCTATGAGTCCGCCGGCCACAGGCTTTCCGGGAGCGTGGCCCGCGAACGCTTCCTCGAGAACACAGTGACCCCACCTGCCGCAAGCCCGATCGCGGTGGCCCAGGAGCCGCCGACACAGGCGCCTCGCCCGCCCCGTGCGCTGAGACTGCCGCTCGACCCACTGCTGACGCTCGCCACGGTCGGTCTCGGAATCTGCTCGGTCCTCACGCTGCGAGTGGTCACGCGCGAATTTGTGCCCGGCCAACCGCGCTACTTCGTGGACCGCCAGACGACCTATCTGATCGTGGGGCTGCTGCTGATGGTGGCGATCTCACGCATGGACTACTCACGCCTGCGCCACATGATGTACGGCATCTACGCCCTGCTGATGCTGAGCATCCTCGCCGTGCTCGGCCTTGGCCACAAGTCCGCCCTGGGCGCACAGCGCGCGATCGAATTCCCGCTCTTCTCCTTTCAGGCATCCGAGCTTGGCAAGGTGCTCCTGATCCTGGCTCTGTCGGCGTTCGTGGTCAGCCGTGCACGGCGTTTGCGCGAGCTCGACACGACGGCGCGTGTGATGCTCGCGGCGCTGGTGCCGGCGATGTTCGTGATCGTCCAACCCGACCTCGGCTCGGGCATGGTCTACATGGCGATCGCGTTCATGCTGCTGTTCGTCGCGGGCACCTCCTGGAAGCAACTGGTGGCGCTCGTCGCGCTGGTGGTCGTCTCGGCGGCGTTCGTGCTTGTGGCCGCTCCTGCCGCCGGCGTGCACGTGCTCAAAACATTCCAGGAGGAACGCCTGACTGCCTTCCTGCACCCGTCCAGCAACCCCGAAAAGCAGGGGTATCAGCAGGAGGAGTCGAAGGTTGCGATCGGCGCTGGTCAGAAGACCGGCCGGGGCGGGAACTCCACCCAGATCAAGGGCAACTATGTGCCGGAGGACAACACCGACTTCATCTTCGCCGCCGTCGGGGAGCAGTACGGCTTCGTCGGCGCTGCGCTCGTCCTGTCCCTCTACGCGCTGTTGATATGGCGCACGCTTCGCATACTCACAATGGCCAAGGACCTGTTCGGCTCGCTGGTGGCCGCCGGGGTTCTGGCTATGCTGATGTTTCAGGTGTTCGTGAACGTGGGGATGTCGGTTGGGATAATGCCCATTACCGGCGTCACGCTACCGCTCATGAGCTATGGCGGCTCGTCGGTGATAACGACACTACTGGCGGTGGGTCTGCTGCAATCGATCTACGTCCAGGCAAGCGCCTCGCAGGCGCAGAAGGGCCGCGTTTTCCGCTACTAGACAGATGCACACCGAGACTCCCCCACAACCAGCCAAGGCCGCGCCCGTGACCGCAACGGTTCGGCGCTCGCCTGCATGGGACTCGGTCGGTACGCGGGCCTCGCCCACTACAGATCTCGAAAGACTGGATCAAATTGAGAAAGCAAGTGCTTGTCAGCGTCGATCGCGCAGAGACGCGCGTGGCGCTTCTGGAGGCGGCCGGCACCCCCGGCGCCCTACGTGCCTCAGATGGGGCATCACGTCCCGCCGGGCGCTCTCGCAAGCGTCCGAGCGCTCGTCCTGGAGCCGGCTATCGCATAGCTGAGCTGTACATAGAGCGCCGCGGAGGGCGCTCGATCGTCGGGAACATCTACAAGGGCAAGGTCGACAACGTGCTCCCGGGCCTGGAGGCGGCATTCGTCGACATCGGCCTGGAGAAGAACGGCTTCCTGCACGTCGATGAGATCGTGCTTCCCGGTGTGGAGGCCCCCAAGCGGGGGCACGGAGGGGGTCGCAAGATCGCGGACCTGCTCAAGCCCGGTCAGGAGATCGTCGTGCAGGTCGTCAAGGATCCGCTGAAAACGAAGGGTGCGCGTCTGTCGATGGAGCTGACCATCGCCGGGCGCTACATGGTGTATGCGCCGACCGGCGAGGGAATCGGCGTC
>DATHPT010000200.1:0-9917 GCA_035483615.1 Solirubrobacteraceae bacterium
CCAGCAGGGTGGCGCAATAGAGCACGAGCGCGAGCTTCATCAGCTCCGAGGGCTGGAACTGGAACTGGCTCGGCCCGATCCAGCGCCGCGCGCCGTTGATCGAGACCCCGATGTGAGGCACGTGCGTGGCGAGCACGAGCACGAACGAGATCACCAGCAGCGGGGCCGTGATCAGATGCACTTTGGCCACGCCGTCGCGCGCCAGCAGCCTCATCGCGACGAGCCCGATGGCGCCGTAGATCACGTAGCGGATCAGATAGCTGCTGCCGTTGCCCTGGCCCTGGAGCAGGGTCGTGGCGGAGGAGGCGCTGTAGACCATCACCGCGCCGAATGCCAGCAGGCACAGTGTGGCTGTCAGCAGGATGCGGTGCTCGAGCGTCTGTGCGCGCGGCGCGTCGGCTGAGACAGCGCGCAAAGCGGCCTTGACCCGCGATTTGCGCGCGGCCGCGGGTTCTGGGCGCCGTCCGGCTGCTGGCATCGAGGCTGACTTCGACGCGGAGGCGGAAAAACCTCCAGAGAGCTGCGAAGGGCCTGCGCCCGAGCGCCCGGGCATTAGGCGCGGCGCTCCACCAGCCCGCCGAAAGGACCGTCGCTACTGGCGTTCCACCAGCTCGCGGAAGCGCTCGCCGCGGGCCTCGAAGTCCGCGAACTGATCGAAGCTCGCACAGCCCGGCGAGAGCAGGACCACCTCCCCCGGCTCGGCCGCTGCGCTCGCCTGCGCGATGGCTCGCTCGAGCTCGCCGCACTCGCGCAACGGCACGCCCGAGCTCTCCAGGGCGAGGGCGATCGCGGGTGCGTCTTCCCCGATCAGATAGACCGCGCGGCAGCGCTCCCGCACGGCGGGACCGAGCGCGGTGAAGTCCTGCCCCTTTCCCTGTCCGCCGAGGATCAGGTGCACGGGCAGCCGCTCGTCGGCCATTGCCTCGAGCGCCACCAGCGTGCTCGCGACATTTGTGGCCTTGGAGTCGTTGACGAACAGCACCCCGTCTCTGCTTGCGATCTCCTCCAGGCGGTGGGGCACGCCGGCGAAGCTGCGAAGGCCGGCTCGCACCGCCTCCGCGTCGAGCCCGCGCGCCAGGCAGACGGCGGCGGCGGCCATTGCGTTCTCAAGGTTGTGCCGGCCACGCAAGCGCAGATCCCCACGGTCAATCAGCGGCTCGCCTTCCCAGCACAGCGCTTCTCCGCTCAGCGAGAGCTGGGCACGCGGGTCCTCGCCGAAGCGCACGCGCCGGCCCGCGCCCGGCAGCTCGGGCTCGAATCCGATCGGCGCCACTGCAAGGTCTGTGGCGCCCTGGTGGGCGAACACGCACAGCTTGGCTTGCAGGTAGGCCTCGAGCGTGCCATGGCGATCGAGATGGTCGGGCGTGAGGTTGAGCAGCACGGCCGCCTCGGGGGCGAACTCGAGCGTGTCCTCCAGTTGAAAGGAGGAGGTCTCGCACACGACCGTCACGTTCTCCTGCACCGCACCCACGAGGCCGCTGAGCGCTGCGCCGACGTTGCCCGCCACCGACACCGGCTCTCCCGCCTGGCGGTGGATGTGGCCGATCAGCTCGACCGTCGTGGTCTTGCCGTTGGTGCCGGTGACCGCAATGAACTCGTTGGCGAGCAGTCGCCACCCGAGCTCGAGCTCCCCGAGCACGCACAACTCGCGCGCCCGCGCCCGCTCGATCACGGGCGTCTCGGCGGGCACGCCGGGACTCTTGACGACTGTGGTGACCCGCTCAAGCAGCGACGGTCCCTGCTCGCCCAGGTGAAGCTCCACCCCGGCTTGGCGCAGTGTCTCGAGACCGGGTGGCTCGCCGCCATCCACCCCGATGACCGTCTGGTCGCGCGATCTCAATGCCAGGGCAGCGGCGACGCCGGAGCGGGCCAAGCCCACAACCAGGTAGGGGCCGGGCGGGAGATCGGGACGTGGCTTCACCTCAACTCCGCTCCGAGGCGAACGGCGTGCGCCTGCTCAACCGAGGCTCTGCCGGTAGATCGTGAAGCCGATCGCACAGCAGATCGCGGCGACTATCCAGAAGCGCAGGATGATCTTCGTCTCAGACCACGCGCGCAGCTCGAAATGATGGTGTATCGGCGCCATCAGGAACACGCGCTTGCGGGTCATCTGGAATGAGATCACCTGGATCACCACCGACAGCGCCTCGATCACGAAGATCCCGCCGAGCAGGATCAGCAGCACCTCGGTCTTGGTCATCACCGCGAGCCCCGCGATCGCGCCGCCGATCCCAAGCGAGCCGGTGTCGCCCATGAAGATCGTCGCCGGGAAGGCGTTGAACCAGAGAAAGCCGATGCAACCGCCGACCAGCGCCCCCGCGAGCATCGCGAGATCGAAGTCTTCGGCGATGAAGGTGATGCCGATGTAGGCGAGCAGCACGATCGCCCCACAGCCGGCAGCGAGCCCGTCGAGGCCGTCGGTCAGGTTGACGGCGTTGGTGGTGCCCGCAACCACGAGGTAGATCAGCACCGGATAGAAGACTCCGAGATCGATCTGGTAGTCGACGAAACGCAGTCGCAGCGTGGGCGCCAGGTGGGCCTGGTGTTCGGCGACGAACCACAGGCCGAGCGAGATCGCGATCGTGATCGCGAGCTTGGTGCGGCCCCGCAGCCCCAGCGAGCGGCGCTTGATGAGCTTGGTGTAGTCGTCGGCGAAGCCGAGCAGCGCGCAGGCGATGGCCGTCCCGAAGACGCCCACCGAGCGCCATTCGAAGTCGGTGAGGATCAGGTAGGGAATCGTGACCGCCAGGAAGATGATGATCCCCCCCATCGTCGGGGTGCCGGCCTTCTCGTGGTGCCCCTTCGGCCCGTCCTCGCGGATGTGCTGGCCGAACTCGCGATTGCGCAGGAACTGGATGAACTTGGGACTCAGGAAGATGCAGATGAGCAGGGCGGCGGTGCCGCCGATCAGGATGCGACCCATCAGCCGACCCGCGCACCCAGCGCTTCGCGGGCGACGGTGACGTCGTCGAAGGGCACCTTCACGCCGCCGGCGAGCTCCTGTCCCTGCTCATGACCCTTGCCGGCGATCACCAGCACGTCGCCCTGCTCGGCCAGCGCCACCGCCCGCTCGATCGCAGCGCGACGATCGACCTCGGCCGCCACCGGCGGAGCGCCGGGGGGGCGCGCCGCCACGCTCGCGCCGGCCATGATCTCCGCGATGATCTCCTCTGGGTCCTCCGAGCGGGGGTTGTCGGAGGTGACCAGCAGCACATCCGCCAGGCGAGCGCCGATCTCCCCCATCAGCGGACGCTTGCCGCGGTCGCGATCGCCACCTGCGCCGAACACGCAGATCACCCGCCCGCGTCCGACTTCATGGGCGGTGCTGAGCACGTTCTGCAGCGAGTCGGGCGTGTGGGCGTAGTCGACGAGCACGGCGAAGCCCTGTCCCTCGTCGACCGGCTCGACGCGACCGGGCACGCGCACGCCGCGCTCGAGCGCCGCCACGAGCGTGTCGAGGTCGACCCCCAGCGAGTGTGTGACCGCGAGCGCCGCCAGCGCGTTCGAGACGTTGAAGCGCCCAGGCAGTGGCAGCGAGAGCGTGCGTGTCCCGATCGGGGTGCTCAAGCGCAGATGTGAGCCGGCGAGGTCGATCTGCACATCGTGGGCACGGTAGTCGGCGTCTGTGTCGATCGCGAAGGTGACCGCATCGCCGAGCTCGGCGGCCAGCCGCCGTCCGTAGGGATCGTCGAGGTTCACGACGGCGATCCCTGGCTTTGCGGTGGCAGTGGTTGGGCCGGCCGTGACGGCGGATGGACTGTCTATGGCGGTCGATGGACTGTCCATGGCGGTCGATGGACTGTCCATGGCGGTCGATGGAGCGAACAGCAGCCGCTTGGCCTGGAAGTAGTTCTCCATCGTGTCGTGGAAGTCAAGATGGTCCTGGGTCAGGTTCGTGAACAGGGCCGCGGCGAAGCGCACACCGGCGGTGCGCCCCAGGGCGAGCGCGTGCGAGGAGACCTCCATGGCGCAGCTGCGCTCTCCCCCGTCGAGCATCGCGCGGAAGTCGGCCTGCAGGTCGATCGCCTCCGGGGTGGTGCGGGTCGCGGGGCGCTGGGAGCCGGCGATCACCGATCCGACCGTCCCGAGCAGGCCGCAGCGCTCGCCAGCGGCCTCGAACAGGGCGCGCACCAGATGAGCCGTGGTGGTCTTGCCGTTGGTGCCTGTGATGCCGACGACCCGTAGCTCGGATGTCGGCTCGTCGTAGAAGCGCGCCGCGAGCGGGCCCATCGACGCGCGCGAGGACTCGACCAGCAGCTCCGGGACGCCGAGGCCCAGCGGTCGCTCCACGACAAGCGCCGCCGCTCCCTGCGAAACCGCCGCCGCGGCGAACTCGTGACCATCTCGCTGGTACCCGGCGACACAGAAGAACAGCGAGCCGGGCCGCACCAGGCGGCTGTCATAGGCAAGGCCTGTGATCTCGATCGGATCGGGGGTCGGCGAGACCGACCGAAGCCCGGGAACCTCGGCGGCCGTCAACTCGTCGAACCTCATGGCTTTGCAGACCCCAAGGGGCGAGAGTCTAGGGCTCGCACCAGCGGGGATGAGAAGATCGAACTGGCTTTGCCTATCCCGGCGGGATATCGAGGTAGGGCAGTGCGAATTCCATGATCTGACCGAAGGCGGGCGCCGCGACGACCCCGCCGTAGATCGAGCCGGTCTGTGGTTCGTCGATGATCACAGCGCACAGCAGCTTCGGGTCCGATGCAGGCGCGAAGCCGACGAACGACGCCACATAGGCGCTTTTGGAGTATTCGCCGGTCTGGGGGTCGATCTTGCTGGCGGTGCCCGTCTTGCCGGCCAGTTCATAGCCGTGGATCGAGACCTCGCTCGCGGTGCCTCCTGGCGCGAGCACGCCCTTGAGCATGTTGCGAAGCTCGCCCGCGGTGGTCTGGGATATGACCCGTTTACCCGCCGGCTCGGCCACGCGATGCCCGCCGACCTGATCGATGATGTGTGGCGGGCGCAGGATTCCCCCGTTGGCGATCGCCGAGTAGGCCGTCGCCATCTGGATCGGCGTGACGAGCTCTCCCTGGCCGATCGGCAGGTTGCCCATCGAGGAGCCCGAGTAGCGATCCAGCGGCAGCGTGGCGCCGCCTTCGTCGCCGGGCAGGTCGACCCCGGTGGGCGAGCCGAAGCCGAAGCGGTGCACCCAGCTGTTGAATTTTTCCTTGCCCTCCAGCAGCCCGATCTTGATCGCCCCGACATTGCTCGACTGGGCGAGGATCTGGGAGGTTGTCAAGGACTCGCCCGGGTGTTCGGTGTCGTCGTGGATCGTGCGATCGGCGACCTGGATCTGATCGGGGATTTCAAAGCCGGTGTTGGGAGTTATGAGGCCTTCCTGGAGCGCGCCTGAGACGGTGATCGCCTTGAAGGTCGAGCCCGGTTCGTAGTTGAAGCCGACAGCCCGATTCTGGAGCGCTTCCACGGCGGATGCTCCCGGATGGTTGGCGTTCACGAGTGGCCAGTTGGCCATCGCGAGGATCGCGCCCGTGCGTGGGTCCATCACGATCGCGGTCGAGTCCTTCGGATGGAAGATTCTGCCCGCCGCGCTCAGCACGTCTTCGGCGCGCTGCTGGATGTTGGCATCGAGCGTGAGCGATATCGAGGCGCCGGACTGCTCGTGCTGGGTTTCGGCGATCGAGACCGGCTGCCCGATCGCGTCACTCACGACGCGGCGCCGGCCGGCGTGCCCGGCGAGCATCGAGTTGCGCGAATACTCAAGGCCCGACACCCCTGCGCCTTCGTGTTCGGTGCCGACGATCCCGATCACCTGAGCGGCAAGCGTCCCGCGGGGGTAGACGCGACGCATCACTGGAGCTCCCTGGACTCCCGGGATCTTCAGCGCCAGCAGCTTGTGCGCGGCTTCATAGGGCAGCGCTCGCGCCAGGTAGACGAAACCGGTGTGCTCGCTGAGCTTGGTCAGCACCTGAGCCTGGCTGAGGCCGAGCAACGGCGCCATGCTCCGGGCCGCCGTCAGCGGCGCCTTGATCAGATAGGGGTCGGCCGAGATTTCCTGCGCCGGTTCTGAGATGGCCAGCGCCACGCCGTTGCGGTCGGTGATCGTGCCACGCTCGGCGGGCACCACTTCGTAGGTGAGCTGTTGACTGCGGGCTGCCCGCCGCAGCGCGCCGCTGTGAGGCCCCCCGAGGTAGAGGGCGCGGGCGCCTGCCAGCAGCAGCAGGGCGAAGAAGAGTCCGAACAGGAGCCCGACACGACGTTGGATCGTTGCCATCGGCTATTCCCGCGAGCCCGCCTGAGCGGCGCCGTTGGACGCGCCCGCTTCGCCACCCGCTTCGCCTGCCGCGCTCCCGCTCGACGGCGCCGCCGATGCGCCGGTCGCCTGGGTCCCAACGCTGGATGGGGCGGTGCTCGGCGTGGAGGCGGACGTGGACTGGCTCGAGGTGGGAGCGGAGCTTGCAGGGCTGGCCGTCGAGGACGATTCGCTCGAGGCACCGGCGCCTTCGGAGGATTCGCCGGCTTCGCTTGGGCCCGTCGCTTCGGCTGTGGCGGCCGAGCTCTGTGAGGCGGCGGTGGAGCCCGAGGGCACTTCCGCTTCTGTGGCCGCGCTGGATTCCGATCCCCCGCCCGAGGCTTCGCCCGATTCGGTGGAGCCGCCGATGGGCGATTGGATCGCCGTGGAGAGTGCGGTCGCGGCATGGGCGACATCGGCTCTGTTTGCCGCCACGAAGTGGACCGTGCCGGCCGGGGCCAGCGTCATCCCGGCGGCGGCCGCCAGCGGCGCCACGCGGCTTTCGGCGGAGTAGGTCGAGTCTTCTATGCCCAGCTGGGCGTTCTCTCGCTGAAGCTGGGCCACATGTGTGAGCGTGCGGCCGACCCCCGTGTTGAGCTCGAGCACGAGCAGCTGCATCGTGACTATCCCGATCAGGGCAAATGCCAGCAGGCCGATCCACGCGCGCCCCCGGATCAGCCTGTCGAGCACCGTGTTGCCGGCGAGGCCGCGCAGAGCATCGGCCGTACGCAGCGCGATCCCCGGTGAGACCTGAGCGGCGCGAGCCGTCCTGCGAGCTGGACCTCGACGCGGCAGCGCCACCCCGGGCGCAGGCAGCGCCACCGCGGCGGAGACCGCTGCGGCCCGCGCTGGGCGGGTGGGACCAGAGACGCGTCTGGGACGGCTGGGCGCTCTGCGGCGCGAGCCGGGCGCGGGACGATGTGTCGGGCGGGCTGCGGCTGTGGTGGGCGGGGTCACACCTCACCTCCTGGTGCTGTCGGGGGGCCTGCAAGCTTGGTGGCGGCGCGCAGGCGCGCCGAGGAGGCGCGCGGGTTGCGCGCGGTCTCCTCAGCCGAGGGCATGATCGCGCCGCGTGTCAGCAGCGCCGCCTCGGGCTCGCGACCGCAGCCGCACACCGGCAGATCCGGCGGGCAGATGCAGCCTCGGGCGCGCTCCGCCAGGAAGCGCTTGACGCGCCTGTCCTCGAGCGAGTGAAAGGAGATTCCGGCGAGCACGCCGCCGTCGCGCAGCAGTTCCCACGCGAGTGGCAGCGCCTCGTCGAGCTGGCCCAGCTCGTCGTTGACGGCGATTCGCAGCGCCTGGAACGTGCGCTTGGCGGGATGCCCGGCGGCAAAGCGCGCGGGCGTGGGAATCGCCGAGCTGATCACATCGACGAGCGCAAGCGTGGTCTCGATCGGGGCCTGAGCGCGGCGGCGCACGATCGCGCGCGCGATCTGAGTGGCGTGGCGCTCCTCGCCGAGCTCACGCAGGATCCCTGCGAGCCTGCGCTCGTCCCACTCGGCCACGATCTCGCTGGCGGTGAGCTCCTGGCGCGGGTCCATGCGCATGTCGAGCGGGGCGTCATAGGAGTAGGAGAAACCGCGCTCGCGGGTATCGATCTGCATCGAGGACATGCCGAGGTCGAGATACACCGCGTCGGCGCGCACCCCGTCCTCGACCAGCATCCGCAGACCCTCGGCGTAGCCGCCCCGGATGAAGCGCGCCGAGCAGGGAAGATCTTCCGCTAGCTCCAGGAAGCGACCCTCCGCGAGTGGGTCACGGTCGATCGCGACAAGCGTGCCTCGCGGCTCCAGGCGCTCGGCGACTATGCGCGCGTGACCGCCGCCTCCGAACGTGCAGTCGACGACGGTCTGCCCGGGCTGCGGGTCAAGCAGCTCTATCAGCTCCTCGGCGAGCACCGGGATGTGAACGGCGGTCATGTCAAGCAGGATGGTCAACGCGCGCGGTGATCTCTGCGACGCTGCCGAGCAGCGCCGGTCGGTGTTCGTTCCAGCTCATGCGATCCCATAGCTCCAAACGGTCGCCGGCCCCCACCACGACGACCTCCTTGCTGAGCTTGGCGTGCTCTCCGAGAAAGCTCGGCACCATGATTCGCCCGGCTGCGTCGAGGTCGATGTCGTGGGAGCTTCCGTAGAAGAAGCGCTCGAGCTCGGTCAGTCGAGAGGACAGCGGCGGAAGCTCTGAGAGCGAGCGCTCGGTGTAGCGCTCGTAGTCCTCAGGACGCCACACGCCGACGTAGGGCTTGAGGTCGACAGGCATCGCAAGCACCACGCCCTCCGACAGCGCCGCGCGATAGCGAGCGGGAACCGTCAGGCGGTTCTTCGCGTCGAGCGTGTGGTCGAAAGTGCCACGGAAGGCCACGTCGGGGACTCCAATCAAGTTGATCGAGCCGCAGTGGAGGAGTGGGAGGAGCTCCTCCACCACGGCTCGCTGCCGCGAACTTACCCCACTTTCCCCCACAATGCAACCCCGATTGCACATTTTCTCCCACAATGCCCGCCCCAACCCCCAAAACCATCCAAAAAGCCCTGCTCAGCCACGTGTTTCGGTGGTGGGAGACGCGCGCGGGCAGACCCCGTACAAGTGCATGCGAACGTGCAGGGGCGCCGCGTGTAACGTTCGTTGCGACGTCTCTGACCGGACTCCGTCGAGAGAAAGGAACGCGTTGCCCTCCGCCATGACCCCTTCGTCCACCCCTCCCAGCTCGCACTCCAAGCCCCCGAGCCTCTTCAGGGAGGCGAGCCGACGGACCGGCAGGCGGACGCGCCGGTGGACGAGCACACCGACCGGAGGTCGTGAGCTCCGGTGTGTGGGGCGACGGACAGGACCTCCAGCCCTCTCCTTGGCAGTGCTCGTGCTGGGAGCAGCGCTCGCAGGATGTGGGTCCTCTGGCACCAACGGCGATCCGGCCACCCTCACGCCCGCCTCGACGCCGCTGTACGCGAGCATCGCGATCAAGCCCAAGGGTGGCGCGACCGGCACCGCCTCCGCGGCCGCCAAGACGCTGACGCACCTCGCCGAACCGTACGGATCGGTGGCGCAGGCGCTGCTCTCCAGCGAAGGCAGCCATCTCGAATTCAAGCGCGACATCGAGCCCTGGGTGGGAGATCAGGCGGGGGTCTTTCTCACCTCGCTCGACACCAGCGGACTTCCCCAGAGCGCCAGCTCGGTGCAGGCGCTGATCGAAGGAGGGCTCACGAATGGCCTGTCGGCGATCGGAGCCGGCATATTCGACTCCAAGGGCGCACAAGGGGCGATCGTTCTGGACACCTCCGACCTCGGCGGAGCCCGCTCGTTCCTGGCAAAGCGAGCGCGTGAACAGCAGGCGCACACGGCAAGCTACAGAGGCGTCTCCTATCAGGTCTCCGCCGGCGGATCGGCCGAGGGGATCGTCAAGGACTTTGCGGTGATCGGCAGCGAATCGGGTCTCAAGAGCGCCATCGACACCTCGTTGGGGGGCGCGGCCGTCACGGGCGCCTCCGGCTATTCAAAGCCGCCTGCGGACGCGATCGCAAGCGCCTATGTACGACCCGAAGCCCTGACGAAGGCTGTTCACGGCTCAAGCGGGGTGACCGGGCAGGGCGTGTCGCTGCTCAACCAGCTGTTCGCCGGCTCACAGTCAGCGTCTCTGTCGGTGACTCCGACCGCCAACTCGATCTCGCTG
>DATHPT010000201.1:0-28197 GCA_035483615.1 Solirubrobacteraceae bacterium
GTGCTGGGCGAGCGCCGGGTAGTCATCGGCGCGGGTTCCATCGCCCGGGGGCATCGCGCGGCGCACCAGCCCGCTGATGGTCTGCCCGTAGATCAGCATGTAGACCGACAGCACGAACACGAGCACCAGATCGACGAGCGCTTTGGCCACTTCCGAGAGCAGCGCACCGCCGAATGTGGCGAGCTTGCCGGCGCTCTTTGAGACCTGATCCTGGAGGGTCTGCAACGCCGTCTTGCCCTGGCTGACCAGTTTGGCGTGGACACCGTGTTTGTTCAGATAGTGCTGGAAGCTCGCGATCTGACTGTTGGCTTCGTTGACGATGCCGGGAAGATTGTGGGTAAACGTGCGAATCTGATCGGCGATCGGGTTGGCCAGCAGGAAGCCAACTCCGACAAGCGTCAGGAAGAATGCTAGGTATACGGTCAGCACCGCCAGCCCGCGCGGCAAACGCGTACGGTGTTGGAGGAAGGCCACGAGCGGGTTCAGGACGAGCGCTATGAGCGCAGCGACGACAAAGATCAACAACACCTTGCCCGCAGCCCGCGCCAGCGCCCACAGCGCCAGCAGCGACACGGGCAGCAACACGAGCTGCACCCAGCGCGGGACCAGCAGGCGCGGAGGCTCAACCTCGGCCGTCGCAGGCGCGTCGACCAGATCGCGCTCCGCCCCAGTCGGTGGCTGGGCGGGCGAGGAAGCGTCCGGCTGCTCCGGAGTGCCCGACTCCTCGCTCATAGGAGCGCTCCCGCTCTGTCTGCCCCTGTCATCGACCCTCCAACGATGGGTGCAGTATGGCTGAGCCTGAGGCGGCGCAGACGCCGAGCGCAACCGACGTGAGCATCCTGTTCGTGGGCGATCTGGTCGGCAGCATCGGGCGTCACACGCTGCTCGAGTGCCTGCCGATCCTGCGCGAGCGGCTGGCCCCGACGTTCGTGGTGGTCAACGGGGAGAACGTGGCGGGCGGCCTCGGGATCACCCCGAAGGTCGCAGAGGAGCTGTTTCGCAACGACATCGACGCGATCACGCTCGGCAACCACGCTTACCATCGCCGTGAGATCTACTCCTACCTGGACACCCAGGAGCGGATCGTGCGGCCGTTCAACTATCTGCGCGGGCAGCCTGGCCGCGGCGTGTGCGTGGTGGAGAAAGCCGGCGTCAGGCTCGGGGTGGTGAACCTCAGCGGCAACCTGTTCCTGAAGGCCGGCCGCTCGGCCTTCACCGAGATCGAGCCGGCGTTGCGGGAGCTCGGCAGCGTGGATCACATCCTGGTGGACATGCACGCCGAGGCGACCAGCGAGAAGGTGGCGCTCGGCTGGCTGCTCGACGGACGGGTCACGGCGGTGGTGGGAACCCACACGCACGTCCCCACCGCCGATGGGCGGGTGCTGCCCGGGGGCACCGCCTACATCACCGACGTCGGCATGACAGGCCCGCGGGGCGGCGTGATCGGGGTCAAGCGCGAGCAGGCAGTCGAGGCGCTGGTGACTCAGATGCCGGTGCGCTTTGAGACCTCCAAGGAGGACCCGTGGCTTATGGGGGTGCTGGTGCGCAGCTCTAGGCCGCTGCGAGCTGACTCGATCGAGCAGATCCTGATGGCGCGACCCGATCGGCCGGCTCCGACCAGCTGAAGCGCCCGAGCAGGGCCAGCATCACGAGGCCGAAGAACCACGGGATGTAGAGGTAGAACCAGTGGTCGATGCCGAGCTGAACCGCCACCAGCACCGCCGCGGCCGTCGCTCCGAGGCCAACCAGGTCGGCGCGCCGCGGCAGGATCGCCACCGATAGGGCCAGGGCGAGCGCTGCGCCCTGGACCGCGGCCTGGAGATAGTCGAGGTTGCCGTAGAGGCCCCAGATCGAGAAGGGCGATTCGCGGTCGGCCTGGTAGGCGAACGTGCGCTCATAGAAGGTGTGCAGCGAATCGTGGGTGAATGCGGGGATCGACACGAGCGCCGCGCTCAGCAGGAAGGCGAGCACGAACAGCGCGACCGCGCGCAGGCGCCGCCGCGGAGTGAGTCCATCGAGGCCATAGCTGCACAGCAGGGGCGCGAGCGCGAGCGGGGCGAACTTCGTCAGGCCCGCCAGCGCGGCGAACATCCCGCGGGCCGGCGGAGAGGAGGCCACCAGCAGCGCCGCCAGCACGAGCACGGCCACCAGCGAATCGTTTGAATTGCTCTCGAGCGCGTACAGGGTGAACGGGTAGGACACCCATGCGTAGGACAGCGCGATCCCAAGCCCGGGCCCTCGCACGCGGCGGCCCAGCAGGAACAGCAGCGCGACCGCCAGCAGGTCGAACACGATCGAGGCGGCGTGCGCCGCCGGCAGGTCGTCCCAGCGCCCACTCCAGCCGAACAGCTGCTGGAAGGGGACATAGGCCTCGTAGTTGACGGGACCGTAGGTGTCCCCGTGTTCGTTGTCCAGCGGATAGTGGCCGTACAGCGGACGATCGTGGGTGAGCCGCTGGGCGCCGATCACCCCGGCATAGCCGACGTCGATCACATTCGAGTCGGTGACGTTCAGGGCGATACGGAAGCCGAGCAGGAACACCACGCCGACGGCAAGCCACGGGAGCGGCACGAGCAGGCGCAGCGCTCCGGGGCTCTCGCTCGGGCGCGGGCGGCGACCGACGCGGCCCAGCCACAGCATCCGCAGGAGCAGGTAGACCAGCGGCGGGTAGACCAGCGGGGTGGAGGCGTAGATGTGCCCGTGGTTGAAGAACGCCAGGGACACCGAGAACGACAGCAGCACGAGCAGGTCGAGGTGCAGCATCCGCAGCGGTTTGCGCCAGTCCAGGAACGGCAGGAAGAACAGCAGGCACATCGGGATCCAGATGTAGAGCGCGTTCACGTGCCTGCCGAACGCGCCGGGATAGCCGCGGGCCATCGACCAGGCGATCTGAAAACCGGTCCACTGTTCCAGCACGCGGCCGGTGTAGTCGGCGATGATGACCTGGCCGATCTCCTTGCCCTGCTTGGAGAAGTAGCTCACCTGCCAGCGGATCGGGCCCTTCAGGTAGGCGCCCCCGTAGGAGCCGGGATAGCGGGCGCGCACGGCCCGCATCTTCGCCAGCCCGTCCGCGATCTCGAGCACGCGATCGGACGAGAGCTGGCGCCCGACCGGCGGTGTGTCCGAGGCGGCGACCGGGATCGGCGATTCGGGCGCGGCGGCGGCGCTCGCCGAGCTGGACGTGGCCTTGGGGGAGCTGGAGGTCGGTGGGCCGGACGTTGAGCCCGAGGCGGCCTTGGCGGAGCGCGATGTGGCCGCATCGGACGTCGCCGCGCCAGACGTCGCCGAGCCAGAGGACGCCTTCGCCGAGGAGCCGGCCCCGAGATCGACGGTAACCGTCGATTCCGTTTTGGATTGGGGGGCGTTCCCGCGGTCTGAGGAGGCGGCCTTCCCAGTGCTCGTCGACGGCGGCTTGGAGGTCGTGCTGCCGGGGGTGGCGGCGGACGCGGCGGACGCCCCGACGAGCGCGCACACGCTCATGCAGGCAGCTAGCGTGAGGCGTGAGGCCATCGTGCGAGGGTACCGACGCCCTGTGCGCTCAGCGCAGGGCTGCCTCGAAGTGATCCTCCACGAGCGTGGCGACGTCCCTGATCGCCCACTGCTCGGGCTCGCGGCGGACGTCGACCCCGCACACGATCAGGGCTCCGAGCGAATCTTCCGCGCGCAGCGAGCCATGGGAGCCGCCGCCGGCGTGCGCCTGACCGCCCAGGTCGGCGAACTCGTGGCCGGGGGCGGCGGAGAGCAGCACCTCGCCTGAGGTGGCGCAGGTGAGCGCCGACCACACTCGGTCAAGCGCGTCGGGGTGCTCAGGGGCGGTGAAGCGCCCGTCACGGACGTGGGCGTCGAGGATCGAGAGAGTCCCTTCGACGCTCCAAGAACGACCCCGCAAATCCTCGATATCACCGCCCGGGCAGAAGCGCATATCTCCCCGGCTGGGGCGCGCGATCACAGCCTCCACGGGCAGGTCGCTCCCGTCGCGCTCGAGCCACATCACGAGCTCCACTCCGTCCACCCCGAGCGCCCGCCGCACGACCTCCGAGCGCTGCCGCTGCGGTCGCTGCTCGTCGAGCACGTACACCATCGCCGCGCGCTGGGAGGGGCAGACCGCGATCCCCGATGGCTTGGCGCGAGCCTCGGCTCCCGAGCGGCGGGCGGCGCGCCCGTTGGGGCGCGAGCCGGGGGCGAGCACGTCCAGCTCGGTGAGCTCCTGCGCCAGTGAGATACCTGTGTTGACCGGCGCCTGGGAGTGATCGGCCATCACGATCATCGCGTGCTCGGCAAGGAACTCATCGACCCCGCCCGCGGCGTCCATCACGCGCGCCAGCTGCACGTCGGCGAGCGCGATCGAGTGCACCTGGCCGTCGGGCCCTGCCCTGTGGGAGTGCCAGTCGTTGTCGGGCAGCGACAGCAGCAGGAAATCGAACAGGTCGTGCTCCACCAGGTAGGCGCCCACGCAGCCGGAGTGGCGGTCGCGCACGCCGGGCATCCCCAGATTTGAGCGGCATCCGGTGCGCCGGCTCGCGAAGATGTCGGCGTAGAAGAGCTCGCGGGGGCCCATCACCGAGTGGCGCATCAGCGTCGAGGCGATGCGAGTCAGGGCCGTGTCGCGCTGGGGCTCGTGGCGGTGGCGGCCGCGGTACATCAGGTAGGTGGTCCCCGCCGTGCGCAGCTCGGCGTCGTCAAGCGTCTCGAACACGGTCGGGGTCTGGCGCGAGAGGTGGGCGCCGTTCATGTTGTAGACGGTGTCGGTCAGCTGGCGCGTGAGGCCGACCCGTTGGGAGGCGCGGAAGCTCGAGCCGTACTCCACATAGCGCTGCTCGCCGCGGTGGTACCAGCTCATCCCCGGGATCTCGTGGCGGTCCTGCCAGACGCCCGTGACGATCGAGGCCGCGCAGACGGGTGTCACAGACGGAAACGCCGCCACGCAACCGGGCACATACAGACCGCGCTCCATCAGCGCCGCGAGCGTGGGCGCCTCGCCGGCTGCAACCGCGCGCTCGAGCATCGCCGGCGCCATCGCGTCGATCACGCACAGGACCAGCTTCGGCGGCGCTCCCCCGGGACGCGCTGAGGCCGAGCCGGGCATCTAGCTGTGCTGGCTGAGCACGTGGGCTAGCGGCGCAGAATTCGCAGGCCTGCGTACTTCTCGGCCGAGCGCGAGCGCATCCGCAGCAGCAGCCAGGCGAACAGCGCCACCGCCACGTAGCCGAGCGGATGCAGCAGCGCCACCAGCCCAGCGAGCACCAGCGACACCGAGTCCAGATAGACCGTGACCGCCTCCCGTGCGCTGCGGTCGGGCAGCCGGGCGCGGGTGCGGGCAGCCAACGGGCGCACCACTGCCTGCGCCAGCGCGGCCGCGGCGGCGCCTGCGATCAGGCCGATCCAGGCTGCGTCCCCGTGCGCGGCCAACGTGCCGGCGAACAGCAGTGCCCCCACCCCGACTCCGATCCCGGCGAGCGCCGCGGCCGGCTGGCCCGTGTCGAAGCGCTCGGAGCCGAGTCGCAGCTGCAGCAGATAGGCGAGCACTAGCGCCGCCGCCACCGCGACCAGCCACCAGTCTGAGTACAGGAAGCTGTAGGCCCCGCTCTTGAAGCTGACGCCGAGCACGCCGCTGGAGGCGAGCGCGCCGGCGAGCAGAGCGGGCAGGAACGGCCGCACGCCCGCTGCGAGCGCGAGGCCGAGACCGAGACCGACGTAGAAGACGAGACCGTTCATGCGAGGGCTGTGATCGTTGCAGGAGTCGTGATCGTTTGGATGGTGCGCTACCTTGGGAGCGGCCATGACGATAGACGACCCCTCCGGAGACGGGGAGCGGGCTCGCCCGACGGCCCACGAACTCAGGCGCTACGAGACCCTGTTCGCCGAGCGCACGCGCGGCATGCGCTCCTCGGCGATGCGCGACATGATGTCGCTCACCGAACGGCCCGAGGTGATCTCGCTCGCGGGGGGGCTGCCCGAGACGCGCACGTTCCCTCCGGAGCTCTACGCGAAGCTGATGTCCAGGGTCGCCTCCGAGTCCACAGCCCGGGCGCTCCAGTACGGCCCGACGGAGGGGATGGCCTGCACGGTCGAGTGCATCGTCGAGGTGATGGCCGCCGAAGGCACCTCGGTGGACCCGGACGAGGTGATCGTCACGACCGGCGGCCAGCAGGTGATCGACCTGATGTGCAAGGCGATGATCGATCCCGGTGACACGATCGTGGCGGAGGCGCCGACGTACCCCGGGGCGGTGCCCACCTTCGATGCCTACCAGGCCAACGTGGTGCAAATCGAGATGGACTCCGACGGGATGCCGATCGACGAGCTCGAGGCCACGCTCGACCGGCTCCAGTCCGAAGGGCGCAGGCCGAAGTTCATCTACACGATCCCCAACTTCCAGAACCCGGGCGGGGTGACGATGTCGCTGGCACGGCGGCGGCGGCTCGTGGAGGTGGCTCGCGAGCGCGAGATACTTGTGCTCGAGGACAATCCCTACGGTCTGCTGCGCTATGAGGGCGAGCCGCTGCCCACGCTCCATTCGCTGGATGCTCGGGCCGCCAAACGCGGAGGCGCCTCGGACTTCGTCGTGTATCTCGGAACCTTCTCGAAGATCCTCTCGCCGGGTGTGCGCCTCGGCTGGGCGGTGGCGCCGCGGCCGGTGATGGAGAAGCTGAACCTGTGCAAGCAGGGAGCCGACCTGTGCTCCTCGCCCGTCACCCAGCTGTTCGTGGCGGCCTACTTCCAGGAGCACACGGGCGGAGTGCCGGGCTGGGTGACCCACCTGGAGTCGCTGAAGGTGCTCTACCGCAGTCGTCGCGACGCCATGCTGGCGGCCCTCGGAGAGCACTTCGGCTCGACTGCCTCCTGGACCAGGCCGCAGGGTGGCCTGTTCATCTGGGCGACCCTGCCCGACTACATCGACACGACCGACCTGCTCGCAAGGGCGCTCGAGAGCGAGGGGGTCGCGTTCGTCCCCGGTCGCGCCGCCTACCTCGACGGGCGCGGGGCATCCTCGATGCGCCTGAACTTCGCGGGGGTTCCCGAGGAGGACATCCGCGAGGGGATCAGGCGAATCGGCAAGGTGGTGCGCGAGCAGGTGGGCCTGTTCGGCACGCTCACGGGCGGCGAGCCGGCCGTCGAGCCGATATCGGCTCAGGAGCCCGACTCGGAGATGGCCAAGGTCCTCGAGCTGCCGCGACGCGAGCAGCACGAGGGCGAGCGGCGCAGTCGCTAGGAATCCCCTGCGGCAAAGTCCTCGGGGGTCACCTCGTCAAGGAACTCCTTGAAGCGCTCGACGACGTCCTCGGACTCCTCCATGTTGTGCTCGAACTCGATCGCCGACTCGGCGATCACCTCCTCGGCGGCGAAGATCGGCGCTCCGGCGCGGACGGCGAGCGCGATCGCGTCGCTCGGGCGCGAGTCGATCTCGAGCTCTCTGCCGCCCACGTTGAGCGTGATCGAGGCGTAGAAGGTGTTCTCCCGCAGCTCGGTGACCGACACCTGGGTGCACTTGACGTCCAGCTCCCCAAGCATCTCGCACAGCAGGTCGTGGGTCATCGGACGAGGCGTGCTCGCGCCCTGAAGCTTCATCAGGATCGAGGCGGCCTCGGGGTGACCGATCCAGATCGGCAGGAACTTGTTGCCGTCAACTGTCTTCAACAGAACTATCGGCTGCTTGCCGACCATGTCGAAGCTCACGCCGTAGATGACCATCTCCTGCACGACATTCCTCCAAAGGGGGAAATCCAGAGTATAGGTGCCCTCATCCCGCCCCGACCGGCTGGCCGGCACAGCAGTTCTCTCAGCCGCGCACCTGAAAGCTCCAGAGCTTGTTGCCGAGAAAGTTGAGCGGCGTGGAGGCCGCCACGGCAAGCGCCTGGGCCGGCACCTTCGCGACGCCACCCGACTCCACCAGGAGAGTCAGCAGCACAAGGCCGAAGCCGAACGCGATCAGGCTCACGACGAAGAAGCGGATCGCCTGGAAGTGGATCCGCCCAGCCGATGCGTCGAATGTCCAGTGACGGTTGAGCACGAAATTGTTGAGCACAGCCACCAGCCAGGCCAGGACCGCAGCCGCCTGATAGGGGATGCTCAGCGCGTGTACGCATAGTGCGTAGACGGCCAGGTTCAGGACGAATCCCGTGCCCCCGACCAGCGCAAAGCGGATCAGCTGGAGCCAGTTGGCAGGGCGGCGCAGGCCGTGCAGCAGGCGCATGTGCGGACGTGCATCGGCGTGCGCGTCGGCGCTCTGGGGGACGCGTCTGGGACGCACATCCACGGCTGTGTCCTGTACCGGCACCCGACCAGGGTAGCTGAGGCGCCACCGGATCGGTCGTGCCTGGGGCCCTCGCGGACCGGGATCCCACTCACCGCCGTGTGACCAGCGTGATCCGGTGGGCAACGGCGCTAGCCTGTCATTGGGTGAGCACAGGGTCGAACAGGACAGTCCAGACGGGCTCGCGGTGGAGCCTGTCGCCGTCGAAGTACGCGCTCGCGGGCGCGCTGCTCGTGGTGGCGATCGTTGGTGTCGCTGTCCTGCTCACGGGTGGCGGCGGGCATTCCACCACCGCCTCCTCCGGCAGAAGCGGGGGCGCGGCGAGCGGGTCTGCTGGGACAGGCCTAGCCGCAGCGCACACGGGCAACGCAGGAGCGTCCAGCGCAGGCGGAGCGACTGGCACAGCCGCAACGTCCGGCCCAGCGGGGGCGACTGGCACGACCGGAGCGAGGGGGAGCACAGGACAGACCGGGGGGCAGCAGAGCGCTCCGTTGCCCCATGGACAGGCTGCTCGGGTCGCGGGACAGGGCGCTGCGAGCGCCACCGGCGCCAAGGCAGGCGTGAGCGGTTCAGCGGCCGTCGGCGCCGGAGGAGCGGTGGCGGTGGCGGAGGTGCGCGACCCCGAAGAAGCGAAGAGCTTCCCTGTTCCCGCCTCGGTGCACCACAAGTCGGCGAGCACCCCGAGCGTCGCGGGCGAAGCGGCCATAGCTCCGGGCGCAGCCTCCGACGCTCAGGTGCGCAAGGAGCTGGGCGAAGAGGAACACGTCAAGGCCCAGGAACAGGCAGCACGCCAGCGGATCCTCACGCCCGCCGCAGGTGGCTCGTCAGTCGGCGGCAACGGCACGATCCCGATTCCCTCGGGAGTGCCGGAAGCGGTGCAGCGGGTGGTCGCCGGCGGCAACGCGATCGCCGACTTCCCCTATATCTGGGGCGGCGGCCACGGATCCTTCGTCGCCAACGGCTATGACTGCTCAGGGTCTGTCAGCTATGCGCTGGCGGCCGGCGGTCTCTTGAATCAGCCGCTCGTCTCGGGAGATCTGGCCAGCTGGGGCGAACCGGGCCCCGGGCGCTGGATCACGATCTACGCCAACGCCGGTCACACCTTCATGGACGTGGACGGCATGTGGTTCGACACCGCCGGGCGCAGCGGGCCCTATGCATCGCGCTGGCTCGTGTCCACACCATCGCTGGCGGGCTACGCGGTTCGCCATCCGCAGGGCCTGTAGTTGTTGTCCTAGCGGTTGAGGACGATGCTGCTGAGCACCGTCGTCGTCTGCGGGCTCTGGCGGGAGGCGTTGCGGGCGAAGAGACGCAGCGTCAGCTTCAGTTTGCGCGTGTGCGCCAGGCGGGCAGCGGTACGTGAGGAGAACTTGATGTGGATCGTGCCGTGGCCTGCTTTGGTGGTCACAAGCACGGCGGTGCCCACCACGATCGAGGCGGGCGCGCCCTTCGGCAGGCCCGTGGCGTTGGACCCGTGGATGCCAAGACGGTGGGCCACGGAGCTTTCAAGCAGCACCTGAATGCTGCCCGCGACCTGCTCGTTGGTGGTGTAGTGCACAGCAAGGCCGCCGCTGAGGGCCTTCTTCAGAGACTTGGAGGTCGCAAAGCCGCTTACCACGGGCGCAGGCGTCGGCGGCGCGGGCGAGCCCGTCGCACTCCCACCCGGTCCCGCGGACGTCGGCGATGACTGGCTTGCCGGGGTCGCTGCAGGGGTAGCCGAGCCGGAGGGTCCGCCGCCTTCGGGTGTCGTGCTGGACGGGGCGGGCGGGCCAATGATCGTGACCGGCTTTGTCACGCTTCCAGTGTCACCGCCGATGTCGGTGACGGTGAGCGTCACCTTGTAGGTGCCGCCGTACTGGTAGGAGTGGTAGGTGCTTGCAGCACAGGGGGCTTCCCACGGGGCGGCGCAAGGCGACACTCCAGGTGAGTTCACCGAGGGAGCACCGGGAGCGTAGCCGGATACCGGCGCCGAGCCGTCTCCGAAGTCCCATGTGAAAGTGGCGTAGGTGGGATGCGATTCACCGTTGGGAGAGAAGCCGAAGCCCGCGTCGAGCGTGACGTCTGACTCCATGCCGTCGAAACCGACGATTTCATTCGCATTTATCTGATTCGGGGCAGTGAACTGCGGTTCGAGGGCGACACGGTTGATACATGCTACACCGGGATATTGAAGCTCGAGCGCCGCCAGATTGAAGGTGTCGTTGAGGTAATAGCTGTCCGTACCGAACGTTTGGTTGAAGAGAGAGCCAGCGCCGGTGGTTTCCTGCGCAGTGACCGAGCCGCCTTCCACCAGGGCGAAGACGTTGCGGCACTCATCCATCAGCTCGCCGCCGGTCGGATCATGCCAGGAGTCCATGAGAGGATCGGTGGTGATGTTCTGCTGCTCAACTGCGATCTGATTGATGATCAGGTCGGCGAGTCCCGTATCGCATCCGCCGTCCTGCGTCGGGCAGGGCTTCTGGTTTGGCTCCTCCTGATGGGGGCCTTCCAGAGCTTCCTTCTTTTCCTGTTTTTCCCGTTCTTCTTTATCCATCTTGCTGAAGGTTTCTTCTTCTGCAGCGTTCTTTTCTTTCTTCTTTTCCTCGCGCTTCTCACCTTCTGTTTTGCTGCTGGGATCCCATCCGCCATCCTGGCAGGCGTATCCTGAAGCCTGTTCATTGGTGAAGAAGTTGGGGTCCCCGAGCTCGCCGGCTATCCAGGGCACAACTGCATAGAGGACTGTGCTGGCATCCCCTTCGATGGATTCGGTGGGATTTATCGCGGAGTGATAGCTGCAGAAGCTGCGCTTGAAGTGTTCTTCTGTGACTTTTAGTTCCCCCGACGTCTGATAGTCAGAACAACGACCGGAGGGGCCTCCGTTGTCCAAGCACACCGTCACACCGGGAGGAGTGAGCACGTAGAAGACGGCGTTCATGCCCGTCTGAAGCGTGTGCTGGGCGATGAAGCTCTTTAGCTCTTCCTGAATCTGGGTATCCGTCACACATGTGACCGCGTTCGGCGGTGCCAGCGGTTCGGGGTCGGTGCACGAGCGTGTGGGGTAAGGATCGGTGTCGGTGTAGGCGCCGCGGAATGTGATTTTGTATCCACTGCGATGGTTTTCCTTGTCGACGTACTGTGTGTCGACGGCGAAGACGTTCGAGAGCTTGCCGCTTTCGCTGCCCACGTTGCTGAAGAATTCATCGATCACATGCTGCCAGTCACCGTGGTAGAAGTAGCGGGTCGGGTCCCAGTAGATCGCGTAGACGTTGCTCGACTTCACCACTGCATGACCTTCAGCGTTTTCGAACCCGGCCGGGTCTCCTTCGCCGAGGCTCAGTCCCCGCGGCGTAACGCCGTAGGTGTGACCTTCAAGCGTGGTGATCTTGCCGAAGGCCGAGCTGGCGAAGACTCCCAACAGGCAGACCAGCAGCGCCACGAACACAAGCAGTCTCGTCGAGGCGGTTCGCCTGAGAGCCGGCGAGCGGCGAGCAGGGATGGTGGTGGTCGGCGGCTGAATGAGCATCACGATCACCCCCACCATCGGCACTGCGCAGAAGTTTCCTTAGTCCCCGGTGGACGGCTGCGATATCTGTTGCGCATATCTCTTGCGCGCCGACCCCTATGCTGGTGCGGATGACCGACGAGGGGTATTCGCGGTGAATGGGCTGGAGGAGCCGATTCCCGTGTTGGGCCAGCTCAAGCGCGAGGCGCTTGAGCTGTTCGCGCCGCTGCCACGTCATTACGACCGCGTGGCTGCAGTGCTGAGCTTTGGACAGGATCCACGTTGGCGACGCGCGATGGTGGGAGCCGTGAAAGCGGGCCGCGAGGATCGTGTGCTGGACGTCGCAACCGGCACGGGGATGGTGGCGCAGGCGCTTGTGGAGCGTTACGGATGCAAGGTGGTGGGACTCGACCAGAGCGCCCAGATGCTCGCCGGGGCGCAGGCGAGGCTGGCGGCCGACCGGGGTCTGGCGGAGCGGGTGTCGCTGGTGCGGGGAGAAGCCGAGCGCCTGCCTTTCGCCGAGCAGGAGTTCGATCACCTGACCTTCACCTACCTGCTGCGCTACGTGGAGGATCCCGGCGCCACCATGGCCGAGCTGGCGCGTGTGGTGAAGCCCGGTGGACGGATCGCCTCACTCGAGTTCGCGGTGCCGCGACGTGCCGCGTGGCGCTTGGCGTGGCGCTTCTACACGCGCGTTGGCCTGCCGACGCTCGGGCGAGCGGTGTCGCGCGAGTGGGCCCATACGGGAAGGTTTCTCTCCGAGAGCATTCCTAGCTTCTACGAGCGCTATCCGGTCGCACGGGTCGTGAAGCTATGGGAGGAGGCGGGCATCGTGGAGGTTCATGTTCGTCGCATGAGCTTGGGGGGCGGCATCGTGATGTGGGGCACGAGGGGAGCGGATGACGGCCCCCGGTCGGCTTGAGCGTCCAGCCTTCTACGCCCTCCGCCCAGGCGGTTGGCGAGATCTGCTGACCCTGCTGCACCCTCCCTACACGGCCTGGCACTTGAGCTACGTTGCGATCGGGGCGGCTGTGGCCCCCCATCTCTACGGCTACCGGCTGACGTGGACGCTCGTGGCTTTCCTGCTGGGCGTCGGGGTGGCAGCGCATGCGCTCGACGAGCTGCACGGCAGGCCGCTCGCGACGCATATCTCCGACCGTGTGCTGGTACTCCTCGCGGGTCTCTCGATGACAGGAGCGGCCGCGATCGGCGTCTATGGAGCCGTGACGATCTCGTTGTGGCTGCTGGTGTTCGTGGCGGTCGGCCTACTGCTGGCGATCGCCTACAACCTCGAGCTTTTCGGCGGGCGCATGCACTCGGACCTGTGGTTCGCGATTGGATGGGGTGCGTTCCCGGCCTTTACGGCATTCTGGGTGCAAGCGGGCGAACTGCGCATCGAGGGGGTGCTTGTGGCGCTGTCCTGCCTGATGCTGAGCGCGGCGCAACGAAGACTGAGCACGCCTGTGCGTGAGCTTCGCCGGCGGACCGTCTCGCTGGAGGGCGAGCAGCGATTGAACAGCGGTCGCACCGTGCAGCTCGACGCGACCAGGATCGCGGCTCCGATGGAGAGCGCGTTGATGGCGTGCGCGACGGGCCTGGTGCTGCTCGCCGCGGGCTTGGTCGCCGCGCGGCTGTAGGGAGTCCTGGCAGGGTCGTAGCCGCCCCCAGTGCGGCAGCAGCAGTCCTAACGCGGCTGCGGCAGCCAGCCCTGGTGCGGCGGGTGCGGTACAACAGACCGATGGCTCCACGCCAAACCCGCTCTGCGGGTCTCACGGTCGCGATCACAGGTCCGACGGGAGAGATCGGCCAGGCGGTGGTCGCGGCCCTCGAGCGCTCGAGCGCGGTGGGGAGCGTGCTTGGAATGGCCAGAAGTCCGTTCGACCCCGCGGCACGGGGATGGAAGAAGGTCTCCTACCGGCGCGGGGACGTGCTCGACCGGGACGCGGTGTCGGACCTGGTGGAGAGCGCAGACGTGGTTGTGCACCTGGCGTTCATCATCATGGGTAGTTCCGAGGAGACCCGGGCTGTGAATCTGGACGGCTCGCGCAACGTGTTCGAGGCGGCCGCCGCCGCTGGAGCGAAGCGCCTCGTCTACGCCTCCTCGGTGGCCGCCTACGGCTTTCACCCGGACAACCCGCTGCCACTGACCGAGGAGATTCCGGCCCGTGGCAGCGCCGAGCACTACTACTCGGCCCAGAAGGCCGAGGTCGAGGCCTTGCTGGAGAAGCTGCTCGTCGGTAGCTCGACGGAGGCCTACGTGCTTCGTCCCTGCATCGTCGGCGGACCGGACGCCCCGTTGCTGATTGACAGCCTTCCCTACATGCAGATCTCCGAGCGACTTCCGTCCTCGCTGCGGCGCCTGCTGAAAGAGGTGCCGGTGGTCAAGCCGGTGCTGCCCGATCCAGGGGTGCCCTTTCAGCTCGTGCACCACGACGATGTGGCAAGCGCGATGCGCGCGGCCGTGCTCGGGCGCGGTGAGCCCGGCGTTTACAACATCGCTGGATCGGGCCAGCTCACCGTTGCCGAGCTCGCTCGTGAGCTCGGCTGGTATTCGGTGCCGGTGCCCGAGCTCGCCGTGGATGCCGTGGCGGAACTGGTCGGGCGCCTGGGGTTCCTACCCGCCGAGGCTCAGTGGGTGAGCGCTTTTCGCGAGCCCGTGATCATGTCCACGACCAAGGCACGGCGCGAGCTTCGCTGGCGTCCCCGCCACAACGCGCTCGAAACGTTGCGCGGAACGATTGCCGCCACGCGTGCGGACAAATAGGGGGGGTGGTCTCAGTAACGGGCGCAGCGGTCGTCACGGCCGGCGCTGCTGGACTGGACCGAGCGCCGTCCGCGTTGATCCGATCCTGCCAGCTGCCGTTCCATGCGCCGGTCCTGCTCCTGCGCCAGGATCCACAACCGGATCCTGCCCTCGACCGATCTCGCTTGGTCTCGACTCATGAGCGGAATATTCGCGGTGGCGCGCCCGCAGCGCTTTGGACGCCGGTCCCAAATCGTCGGGGCTCCGCTGGTCGGGATGTCCAAAGGCACTACGTAGTAGGAGTATCGTGTGGAGGCATGGGACGCTTCCAATGACCGACATCGGGGACAGCCTCTTTCACAAGGGCCAGCCGATCTGGGTGGTACAGAGCGACGGTTCGCAGCGCGCTGCGGAGTACGTAGGCGAGGGTGAGATGAGCGCGTGGTTCGGAGGATCGCCCACCGTGATCGTCGTCTACCCGGACACCCAGTCCGGGGCCGCGGTCGAGGTCGATCGCGTCATCGCGCGCCACCAGGCGTAGCCCTCTCAGCGATCCCCACCGTCGTAGAGGCCAGCTCGACATCCGGAGAGCCCAACGCGACAGGGAGCGACGCACCGCGAGCGCCGGAGATCTGCTCGGGATGCAGGATCTGGGCAAGCAGCTCCAGACCGTCGATGAGTCGCGGGCCTGGACGGGAGAAGTAGGCGGAGGCGTCCACAGCCACCACCTGGGCAGCTTCCAGGGCAGCCAGGTCGCTCGCGTAAGAAAGTGCCTCAGAGTGCGCCCGTGGGGCGTCATAGCCACAGGGCATCACCACCACGACCTCCGGCCGCGCGGCGATCACCGCCTCCCAGGTAACCGTGACCGACGGGCCTCCGGGGGTACCCAGCAAATCCTCTCCGCCGGCCAGATCGATCAGCTCGGGAGTCCAATGGCCGGCGATATATACCGGGTCAAGCCACTCGAGCGCCACCACCCGTGGGCGTCTGCGCCCACGCACTGCGCGCTCTATGCGATCGATGCGCTCGCGGACGTTCTGCGCCAGCTCGGTGGCCTGCCGGACGCGACCGGTGGCGTCGGCAAGCGTGTGAACATCGTTCAGTGTCTCGCCCAGAGTATGCGGATCGAGTGAAACGACTCCAGGCCGGCAGGGAAGCCTCTCGGCGAGCTCGGACACCTCGGTGTAGGAGACCGCGCACACCGGGCACAGCGCCTGGGTGACGATCAGGTCGGGGGTCAGGTCGGCGATCGCCTGCTCGTCCAGCTCATAGATGGCCTCGCCGCGCAGCGTGCGCTCCCGCACCGCCGCGTCGATCTCTGCAGCGCTCAACCCGCCGGGCAGCACATCGCGCGTGACCCGCGCCACCGTCTGAGCCTCGGGCGGATAGTCGCACTCATGTGTCACCGCAACCACCTCGGATCCGAGCCCGAGCGCGAACAGCAACTCTGTTGCGTGAGGGACGAGGCTGACGATCCGCACGAACATCACTGTAGGCGCAAGCTGGGCAGATAAGCGATCAAGCCATAGACGCTTACGACACTCAGCGGTCGTAAGCGCGGCCACGCGGCAGGACACGAACGATCGTGATGACAAGTAGTCGGTCCTCACGTTCAAACCGCACGCGCCAATCCCCAACTCGCAGCCGGTACTCGCGGGATCCCTGAAGCCGCTTGATATCGCCGGGTCAACTCCGCGCCCTGGGCAAGCCGCCCGATGGCGCGCAGGATGCGCTGTCGTGTCGGTGGATCGATCCTGCGGAGGTCCTTGCGAGCGCGATCGTCAACGACTACGCGCCAGTGGGACTCACTCACAGGTCGCGGTCAAACTCGGCGATCACGCTCTCAAGAGGCGCCGGCTCCAGGCCCTGTTCACGGTCTGCGTGGGCCTCAGCCACCGCGCGGCGCTCGTCCTCCGTCTCAGGCTCGTCATCGAGAGGCGCGTGATCGAGCATCCAAGCGACCGGGTCTCCGGAGGACTCGGCAAGCGTACGAAGCGCCACCTGCGCTTCCTCGTCGTTCATCGCCTCAACCGCGTTATGCAACCGCTCCTTCACAGTCATGGCCTAAAAGTAGCATCGGCACCGCGAGGCGACGAATCGAACTCGTGCTCGCAGAATCGAACAGTAGATCGAAACCGCCCAGGGGCGATTCCTGGCTCCATCACAGTCAATCGTAGCGCCCACTCGGGTGCTGGTCTAGCTGCGCGCGTGTCCGCCGACTGGCCGAAACCAGCTTTACCACAGGGGATTCGCGCGATGGGCGATCCAGGATTCGAACCTGGGACCTCTTCCTTATCAGAGAAGCGCTCTAACCAACTGAGCTAATCGCCCGCGGCCGCCGATTCTAGCGTCAGCGAACCGTCGAGCGCGACTTCTCAGACAGCATCGGGCTGACGCAGCCTGTCCGCCATCGCAAGCGCTTCCTCCGGCGTTGCGAAGGACAGCTCGGCGCGGTAGCCATCCCTGTCAGCGCGAACCCTCACCTCCGCGCCAAGCGCCTCTTCAAGCGTCGTCGCGATGGCGGCGGCAGCCTCCTGCTGATCGGGATGCAAGCCTCGCTTCTTGCGTCTAGAGCGCTTGTCCTTCCCTGCCTTCTCAGCCTCGTTCATCTCCCGAGCGCGTGCTTCGACAGTGCGCACCGTCCAGCCCTCGCGGGAGGCGTCACGAGCAAGATTGCGACGTGCTGCGTGGTCCTCGGCCAGCAGCAGCGCGCGGCCGTGGCCTTCGCTGAGAAGTCCCTGTTCAAGCAACTCGATCGTCTCGTCGGGAAGGTCCAGCAGGCGCAGGAGATTCGAGACCGCCACCCGGCTACGGCCAACTCGCTTTCCGACTTCCTCGCGTGTGAGTCCCAACTCCTCGACGAGCGCCGCACAGGCGCGGGCCTCCTCGATCGGATTCAGGTCCTCGCGAGCCATGTTCTCGATCAGCGCGAGTTCGAGCGTTGCGGCGTCATCGCGGGGGCGCACGAGGGCTGGTATCTCGGTCAGCCCTGCCAGCTGAGCCGCCCGCCAGCGCCGCTCGCCGGCGACCAGCTCATATGTGCCTCCCGGCTTGGGCCTTACGAGCACCGGCTGAAGCACTCCACGCTCACCGAGCGAGCCGGCGAGCGCGTTCAGCGCCTCTTCATCGAAGCGCCTACGCGGCTGATTGGGGTTGGCCACGATCATCTCGACCGGTAGCACGCGCAGCTCGTCCTCAGCTCGAGCCTCGCCCGACACGCTCAGGATCGCCTCCAATCCGCGTCCCATGCCTCGCTTTGGCTTAGCCACGAGCAGCCACCTCCTTGGCCAGCTCGAAGTAAGCCTCCGCGCCGGCGCTGTGAGGATCGTGGTGGGTTACCGGCAGTCCGTAGCTGGGCGCCTCCCCGACCCTCACATTGCGCGGGATCACCGTGTCGAACACCAGGTCTGAGAAATGCTCGCGCACCTCTCGCTCCACGTCGCGACCCAGTCTCGTCCTGTTGTCGTGCATCGTGAGAAGCATCCCCGCCACCGTCAGGCGCGGGTTGAGCTCGCGTTGCACCAGTTTCAGCGTCTCCAAGAGACCCGCAAGGCCCTCCAGCGCGAAATACTCGGTCTGAACCGGCACGATCACCCGGTCGGCTGCGACGAGCGCGCTCACTGTCAGCGGGCCAAGCGAAGGAGGGCAATCGAGGACGATGTACTCGAAGCGATCCCTGATCGGCTCGATCGAGTCCCGCAACCGCCGCTCGAAGCCGTCGATCCGCGGCAGCTCCACATTTGCACCAGCCAGGTCGGGGCTTGCCGGGAGCACACTCAGTTTCTCCACCGAGCTGGCCACGATCGCAGTCGCGGGCGCGCTCTGGCCCGCCAGGACCTCGTAGAGGCCCGGGGTTTGAGAACGGGGCAAGCCAAGCCCAACGGTTGCGTTCGCCTGTGGGTCGACGTCGATCAGCAGCGTCTCATAGCCCGCCTCCGCGATACAGGCAGCCACATTGACGGCGGTGGTCGTCTTGCCCACCCCCCCCTTCTGGTTGGCTATCGCGTAAACCTTGCCCATCGTTGCCGGCACGCTAGCGCCGATCGCCCTCAGTTGGCCCGCCGGTGAACAATGTGGTCATCGCTGGTAGGGACGATCGCGTTCTGACAGCAGCGATCGGGGCTGCTTTGGGCAAGAAGTCCGTCTTCATCGGAGTCCGCCTCACGGTACAAGCGGCTTCTTGCGGGCCATCCCGGAGCGGCGGGGGAACCTGTCGGGCGTCTCGCGAGTCTTCAGATATACATGCAGATGATGGTCGCGAACTCCCTCAAAGGGCTCCACTCGCCGGATCGACTCACGGACGAGCCCGAGCTGATCGGCAGCTCCGATCGCGCGCCGCTCCTCCTCGGAGTTGCGTTGCCCACGCCAATCCACCAATGCGCCGCCAAGGCGTAGCAGCGGCGCCGCGTACTCGAGCACGATCGGCTGTGGCGCCAGAGCGCGGGCCAGCACCAGATCTTGGACGCCGATGCCCTCGGGCCACTCCTCCACGCGCGCACACACCGCCTCGGCGTTCTCCAGGCCTGCAGCAGCCGTCACCCCCTCGATGAAGCTGCACTTGCGCGCCTGACTCTCCACGAGCTTTATCTGGCTGGCTGGCAGCGCAACCGCCAGCGGCAGGCCGGGGAAGCCGGCGCCGGCGCCGATATCCGTGATTCGGGCGGCTGCCCGCACAGGCTCCAATTCCAGCGCCACGAGCGAGTCGGCCAGGTGCACGTCGACGGCCTGCTCTGGCTCGCGCACCGTCGTCGGCGCCTGCTCGTCGCTTGCCAGACACCTGAGCAGCGCTGTCAACTGCGTGCTCTGATGCGTATCGAGGCCGTATCGTTCAGCCAGTCGCTGCACCGCCGAGGACGCCTCATGTTTCACGTGAAACCCCCAGATGTGTCAAACGGGTTCCTGCGCTCAGCGGTGCTTGTTGTGTTTCACGTGAAACACGCAAACGGAACTCAAGCCTCAGCCGGCTCCACAACCAAATAGCGCTCGGGCTCCTCGCCCTCGCTGTGGGTCTCGACTCCCCCTCGCTCCCGTAGGTACTCATGAACGATACGCCGCTCCGATGCGGGCATCGGGTCGAGCTCGACCGCCTCACCAGAGCCCAGCGACTCCTCAGCCGCCTCCTCCGCAATCGATCGCAGCGTGTCCGCCCGACGCTCGCGGTAGCCGTCCGCATCGATCACCACCCGTGCGTCCGGGGATCCTCCACGGAACACGATCCGCTGGGCCAGATGCTGCACCGCGTCGATCGTCTGCCCATGACGTCCGATGAACAGGCCCACGTCCTCACCCTCCACCGACCCTGTGAGCGTGCCGTCAGACTGCTCGATCCGTACGTCCACGTCGAGGCCCAGGCTGTCAACGATCTCCTCCAGCAGCTCCTGCAGCAGCGTGGCTGGATCGTCCTCCTCCGGAAGCTCCTCGGCTTGGCTCATCGTCGCCTGCCCGAGCGCTTCTTCTTCTTGCGAGGCGGCGGCGGCGGAGCGCTTCCCACGCCGGCTCCAGCCAGTGCCGGCTCTCCCTTGATCGCCCCCGATCCCCCACCGCCGTTGGGGGATCCCTTCGCCCCCGCCTGAGCTGTGCCCTTGCTGGGCGTGACCGTGGGCGGCGGTCCGATGCTGCGACGCACGAAGTAGCCCTGCCCGAGCGTCCAGAGATTGGTGGTGATCCAGTACACCAGCAATCCCGCTGGGTATTTGTAGAGAATCACCACAAAGAACAGCGGCAGCAACATCATCAGGCGCCGCTGATTGGGATCGGCCGAGGCCGACATCATCATCGTCGAGGTGAGCTGCGAGCCCACGTAGAGCAACAGCAGCACGATCAGGGCGACTCCGGTGGCCTTTGCCGTGATGTCCGGGATGAAGAGGAACTTCGCCGAGCCCGGGGCAACCGTCTGGCAGCCCGTCTGTTCCACGTACTTGGTGGGCAGTCCCGCGAAGGTCGCCACCGCGGAGTGATGAAGGGAGTTGTAGTGCGAGACCAGGGCCGGCCCGCAGATGTTCTTCTTGAGATCCGTGCGAAGCATGTAGAACAGCGAGATGAACACGGGCAGCTGCAGCAACAGCGGTAGACAGGAGGCAAACGGGTTGACTTTGTGCTCCCGATAGAAGCTCATGATCTCCTGCTGCTGGCGTTGCTTGTCCTCCTTGTACTTCTCCTGCAGCGCCTTCAACTCCGGTGCAAGGCGCTGTAGTTCTTGCATGGAGCGGAATTGCTTGAGGGTGAGCGGCACCAGCACGGCGCGTATCAGCACCGTCAGGCCCACGATCGCCAGGCCCCAACTGGCCCCCACGATGTGGTTGTGGATGAAGACCAGGATCGTCTGGAAGACGCTGATCAGCGGTGAGAACGCTTCCTCGATGATGTTGGCGGCGATGAACATTTCGTAGCTTGTCTAGGCCCTAAAGCGCGTGCTGCACGTCGGTGATTTCAGTTGTCCGCATGCGACTGCGCGTCGTGATGGTGATCGGCCTTGAACAGCTGCTGAGCCGCCGGCGGGTCATACCCGCCGTGGCTCCATGGGTTGCACCTGAGCAAGCGCCACATCGCGAGCACAAGGCCCCTCAGTATGCCGTACTCCCGGACCGCCTGTACCGCGTAGCGCGAGCAGGTCGGCTCATACTTGCAGCGCCTCGGAAGCGCCGGCGAGATCAGGCGCTGATAGACCACGATCGGGGCCAGCGCCACAGAGCGTAGGGACCGCTCGAAGCGTGCACGGCCTCTCGATCCCTCACTCCCAACCGCCGCCCTCACAGCTTGGTCCGTCCATCCGATCGAGGGTCGTCCTCGATCTCTCCCCGATCCGGCTTGACCTCATCGCCCGTGCGTAGGCCGGCCTTGCCGATCAGCTCCCCGAGCGCGCCGTCAATCCCATCAAGCCCCTCGCGCTCTGCCAGCTCCCGGGCCTCCGGGCGAGCCACCACAACGAGATCGTGCCCACTCTCAAGCCCGGTCTCGACCCGCTCGAACGCTTCGCGCAACAGCCGCTTGACGTGATTGCGCTCTACCGCCCCGCCGACCTTGCGCGAAACGGACAAGCCGAGTCGCGGTCGATCGACCGACTCGTTCGGAAACGAATACAGCACCAGATGCCGATTGGCGACCGAGCGGCCCTGCCTGTACACCCGCTCGAACTCCGCGCTGCGCGAAAGACGTCGACCGCGGCGAGGGGAGCGCGCCATCATCGGTCGCCTGGCACTAGGTGGACAGGCGCTTGCGTCCCTTGCTGCGCCGCCGCTTGAGCGTGAGCCTCCCGGCACGCGTGCGCATACGGGCACGAAACCCGTGTGTGCGGGCGCGCTTGCGTTTCTTGGGCTGATAAGTGCGCTTCATGATCCATGTTCTCCGGCCGCGCTCGTATTCCTGCCGCAACCGTGGGCGGTGAGTCGACCACGACAGACCGGCCTCCGCCGGGCAGTGAAGTATAAAGACCCGCCCGCCCGCTGTCGGCGTGAGGTCGTCCACAGCGCTCCACCTCGGAATTTCTCGCCATTTGCGGTGACGCGACCGGCTGCGAGAGCGTGGACCGACGGGCTCGGATATATTCGGTTGACCGGGCCCTCCGCGGGTCCCACCCGAATGATTTTCGCCCGCTTTCTCCCCCAAGGAGCTGGTCATCGCTGCCGTGAGCACCGAGCTGGAGCACATCTGGTCGCAAGTAAGCGCTGAGCTGTCGGCCACCCTCGACGAGCCGATCTATCGCATCTGGCTGGAGCCGCTGCGGGCGGTGGACCTCACAGGCGACAACCTCACGCTCGAGGCTCCCGCGCAGACCTATCGATGGGTCAGAGAGCGCTTCGGGCGCGTCCTGCAGACGGCCGTGGCCGCTGTACTCGGCCCAGACGTCACGGTGGAGGTCATCGACGCCCAATCCAAGCGACCCTCCCAGCCAAGCGGTGTGCGCGGCTCCTCAGCTTCCGCTGTCCCTCCACAACAGATGCAGGAGGCCTGCGGCAATCCAAAGCTGACCTTCGACCAGTTCGTGATCGGCGACTCCAACCGGCTCGCCCACGCAGCCGCGCTCACCGTCAGCGAGTTGCCCGCCCACGCCTACAACCCACTGTTCATATGCGGGCCCCCGGGCGTTGGCAAGACTCATCTGCTGCGCTCGATCGCGACCTTCATCGCCGCCTACAGCCCGGGGCTGCACGTCCGCAACACGACCGGGGAGTCCTTCACCAACGACTTCGTCGGGGCCCTCTCCTCCGGAAGGATCGACGCTTTCAAGGCCAACTTCCGCCATGTCGACGTCCTGTTGATCGACGACGTCCAGTTCCTCGAGCGCAAGGCAAAGACCGAGGAGGAGTTCTTCCACACCTTCAACGTGCTCTATGACGCCGGCAGCCAGATCGTGCTCACCTCAGATCGTCCGCCCAACGACCTTCAGGCCTTGGAAGACAGGCTGCGCGAGCGCTTCCAGTCCGGGCTTGTCGCCGACATTCGCCCACCAGATCTCTCCACACGGATGGCGATCCTCCGCAAGCGGGCTCAACACGACGGTATAGAGCTCGATGACCCCTTGGCGCTCGAGGTCATAGCCAAGCGAATATCAGTCAACGTGCGAGCGCTCGAGGGTGCCCTGATCCGAGTGGTGGCTTTCAGTTCGCTCACAGGAAGACCCCTGACAGCAGAGCTGGCCAGCGAGGTGCTTGACAGTCTCTACCCCCGGACGGAGACCCCTCCCCGATCGATCCAAGAGATCAAGGCGGCCGCTTGCGAGCAGTTCGGGATATCCACGGAGGAGCTTGTATCTCCAGCCCGTACAGCGCGGCTGGCATGGCCCAGACAGGTTGCGATGTATCTGGCTCGTGAGCTCACACAGGAGTCGCTGCCCGCCATCGGGCGAGAGTTCGGCGGGCGCGATCACACGACGGTGCTCCACGCCTGGCGACGTACAGAGGAGCGCATGTCCACGAACGCCTCCTCCCGAACTGCGGTAGAGCAACTGCGGACCCGACTGGCGGGTCTTCCTGCTGACCGGTCGGCTTGAGACACTTCCCCGGTTCTACGCACAACCTACCCACAGGTCCCACCCCATATTCTCAGGGCATCATCGAGAACTCCACATCTCCACAGGCCCTACTAAACCTAAAGACCCATTCAGGTGCATAAGTGAAGCTCTCTCTATCAACGGCTGAGTTCCTGGCCCAATTGCAAACCGCGACACGCGTCGCTTCCTCGCGCGCTTCCGTTCAGGCTCTCTCGGGGGTGATGATCTCAGCCGAGGGCGATCAACCCTTGTTGCTGGCAACTGACATGGAGGTCGGTCTCCGAGTCCCGCTGGCAGGTGAGGTTCTGCAAAGCGGCGCAGCCGTACTGCCGGCGCGGCTGGTGCTGGAAGTCGCGCGCTCGCTGCCTGGAGAGAACCTCACACTTGAGCTGCGCTCCCAGGAGCAGGACGTGGAGCTGATCTCGGGGTCTGCCAAGTTCCACCTCCGCACGCTGCGTGCCGAGGACTTTCCAACGCTGCCGGCGCCCAACGCCGATACGCGAATGACGCTCCCAGCTCAAGCGTTCGTGGACACCGCCTTGCAGGTGGCCCGCTCCGCCTCCAAGGATGAGACCCGCCCCGTGCTCACAGGCGTGTTGATCTCAGCGGGTGGCCAGGAGCTGACGATGGTCGCAACCGATTCCTACCGTTTGAGCGTCAAGCACACCACGCTCGAGTCTGCGCTGGAGGGCTCGATCGAGGCGAATGTGCCGGCCCGCGCTTTGCAGGAGCTGGCCCGCATTGCCCAGTCCACCGATGAGCCTGAGTTGAATGTCAGCCTGGGCCAGAACCAGGTCGTGTTCGAGGTCGGCGACATCGTGCTCTCCTCGAGGCTGATCGACGGTCAGTTCCCGAATTACCGCCAGCTTCTCCCGGAGTCGGTTGAGCATGAGCTGCGCCTGTCAAGCGCCGAGATCGCCGACGTCGTGAGGCGTATCAGCCTGCTCGCGCAGAAGAATGCGCCGCTGCGCCTGAGCTTCGCCGAGGGCGAGCTGACCGTCTCCGCTCAGACCCCGGACGTGGGCGAGGCCAGCGAGATGCTGCCGGTGCCATTTTCGGGCGAGCCGTTCGAGATCGGCTTCAACCCGGAGTTCTTGCGAGACGGTCTGGAAAGCGTTGAGTCCGAGGAGCTGGTGCTCAAGTTGATAAGCCCGTTGCGCCCCGGTCTGGTGGAGTCCCCCGACGGCGGCGAGTTTGTGTACTTGATCATGCCGATACGACTCAACACCTGAGGTGAAGTGCAGGTTCTCAGCGTGCAACTGCGCGACTTTCGCACCTATGCGCGGGCTGAGGCACACCTCGGCCAAGGCCTGACGGTCGTACATGGCGCCAATGGCGCCGGCAAGTCGAATCTGCTGGAGGCGCTTTACTTCGGCTGCACGGGCTGTTCCCAGCGAACGCGCAACGAGCGAGAGCTGGTGCGCTTCGGCTCCCAGGCCACCCGGGTGGTCGTAGGACTGTCGAGCGACGGCCGTCCCCATGAGCTGACGGTTGGCTTTCAGCCCGGCTCTCCAAAGCACATGACGGCAGACGGAGCGCCCGTCGAGCGGCTTACCGATGTGCAGGCGCGACCGCTGGTGAGCGTCTTCTCTCCAGACCGCCTCGAGCTTCTGAAGGGCTCGCCGGCGCTGCGACGTGCCCATCTCGATCAGCTGGTGGCGGCGCTGTGGCCGCCGAGGGTAGCCACCCGCCGCGACTACTCGCGCGCGCTCGCACAGAGGAATGCGCTGATAGCCGGCATCCGCGCTGGGCGGTCCTCACGCACGACACTTCCGAGCTGGGATCTGGAGCTCGCTCGCCATGCGCTCGCGCTGCGCGAGGACCGCAGCGCTGTCGTATCGCTGCTGTCGGCTCCCTTCGCCGAGCGGGCCATCCAGCTCGGGCTGAGTGGCGAGCCGAAGCTCGAGTACCGCCCGCGCTCGAAGGCCACCGACGTGCACGAGTTCATCGCGGAGCTCGAGACACGCCTGGCGAGTGACCTCGAGCGCGGCTTTTCCACCCACGGTCCACACCGCGACGAGCTCGCCGTCCTGCGAGACGATCGCGAACTGCGCTCCTACGGATCTCAGGGCGAGCAGCGCCTTGCCCTGCTTGCTCTGCTGCTGGCGGAGCGCTCGGTGCTCGCGCGCGAGCGCGACGCCGTGCCGCTGATGCTGCTGGACGACGTCATGAGCGAGTTGGACGTGACGCGCCGCGAACTGCTCTCCCAAGAGCTGTGCAGTGGTGGCCAAAGCGTCGTCGCGACGACGGATCTCGCGCACGTGCCCGGGTCGGGCGACGCCGCTGTGACACGCCTGCGCATCTCGCCTGGCGCGATTTTGCAGGAGGCGCTTGCGGCGTGAGCCGGCGCTCCCCGCGTCCCCTGGCGCTCGCGCTTGACGGTTTGACGGAGGCGTTGGCGCCCGCCACCACGCTCGCGCGCGTGCAGCAGGCGTGGGAACAGGCCGTCGGGCCGGTGATCGCCGCGGCGAGCCTTCCCACTGCCGAGCGCGATGGTGTGCTCACAGTCACCTGCACAGAGTCCGTTTGGGCTTCAGAGCTCGATCTGATGGGCTCCCAGCTGGTTGGGCGCCTGAACCAGGAGCTCGGCGCCGAGCTGGTCGTGAAGCTGCGCTGCCGCACTGGCTGAGCCAGGTCCGGAGGCCGTCTTCAAAGGCCTCTCTCCGGCGCTTGCCGATAGCGCTCCCGCCTGCCTCGTAAGAGGTCCAGTTTTGGCTTGTTTGCAGGCATTTCACCACTCGCCCAGGCGTCGGTCGAGGGTGTCTCTGTGCTATCGTTCTACAAACACATTCTCCGCCCCGGACCGAGGTTTGCAAGACCCGGCCTCCGGGGCGTTCTTGCGTCATCGGAGGATCATTGGCGACCGACACATCAAGCTCGCAGACCGAGCCCGCCGCCCAGGGCGGGGCCAGCGACCCATCGATGGGAGGCAGCGCCACCTACGACGCACAGGACATCACAGTATTGGAGGGCCTTGAGGCCGTCCGCAAGCGCCCCGGCATGTACATCGGCTCGACCGGGATCATGGGTCTTCACCACCTTGTGTACGAGGTTGTGGACAACTCCGTCGACGAGGCGCTTGCCGGTTTCTGCACCGAGGTGTCCGTCACGATCCACCCAGACAACTCGATCACGGTTGTGGACAACGGGCGAGGGATCCCCGTTGCGATGATGGAGAAGGAGGGCAAGCCGGCGATCGAGGTGGTGCTCACCGTCCTGCACTCCGGAGGCAAGTTCGGGGATGGCGGCGGCTACAAGGTCTCGGGCGGTCTGCACGGCGTCGGCGTGTCGGTCGTCAACGCTCTGTCAGAGCGCCTGCTGGTGCAGATCAACCGCGACGGATATGCCTTCTCCCAGGAGTATTCGCGGGGTGCCCCCCAACAGGAGCTCCAGCGTGGTGAAAAACGCGCCGACGGCGCACCAACCGGCACCAGCGTCACGTTCCTTCCCGACGCTGACATCTTCGAGTCGCTGGACTTCGATTTCCACACGCTCGAGGAGCGCCTGCGCGAGACGGCGTTCCTCACCCGCGGTCTGAAGATCTCGATCGTCGATGAGCGTGCCGAGGGTCACTCGGCCGAGTTCCAGTACGAGGGCGGCATCGAGGACTTCGTCGCCTATCTGAACGAGAACAAGGACACGGTGCACCGCAAGGTCGTGTTCTTCTCCGGCGAGAGCGAGGAGGGCGCCGTCGAGGTCGCGATGCAGTGGAACTCCTCCTACCAGGAGTCGATTCACTCGTTCGCCAACAACATCAACACGCGCGAGGGCGGCTCGCACATGTCCGGTTTCCGCTCGGCCCTGACGCGCACTCTGAACAAGTACGCTCGCGACCACGGGTTGTTGAAGGAGAAAGAGGACAACCTCTCCGGCGACGACGCCCGCGAGGGGCTGACGGCTGTGATCTCCGTCAAGCTGCGCGATCCTCAATTCGAGGGTCAGACCAAGACCAAGCTCGGCAACCCCGGTATGGCCGGCTTCGTCGAGTCGATCGTCAACTCCGGCCTCGCCGAGTTCCTGGAGGAGAATCCCAGCGAGGCGCGCGCGGTGATCATGAAGGCCGTCCAGGCTCAGCGAGCCCGTGAGGCGGCGCGCAAGGCGCGCGACCTCACGCGGCGCAAGTCGGCGCTCGAGAACTCCACGCTGCCGGGAAAGCTCGCCGACTGCTCCGTCAAGGACCCGAGTCTCGCCGAGCTGTTCGTGGTCGAGGGCGACTCCGCCGGAGGCTCAGCCAAGCAGGGTCGCGATCGCAACACCCAAGCGGTGCTGCCGCTGCGCGGCAAGATCCTCAACGTCGAGAAGAGTCGTATCGACAAGGTGCTGCAGAACACCGAGATCCAGGCGCTGATAACCGCGATCGGCACCGGCGTGCGCGATGAGTTCAACATCGAGAACGCGCGCTATCACAAGGTCGTGCTGATGACAGACGCCGATGTCGACGGCGCCCACATCAGGACGCTGGTGCTGACGCTCCTGTTCCGCGAGATGCAGGAGCTGATCGAAGCCGGCTACGTCTACATCGCAAAGCCCCCGCTCTACAAGCTCAAGCAGGGCTCGCGCGAGCGCTACATCGAGAAGGACTCAGAGCTCGAGGACATCCTGCTCTCCGACAAGTGGGAGAAGCTTGCCGTCTTCGATCGCCATGGGACCCAGTTCAAGCTGACCGACACCCGCTGGCAGCGCTTCGTTCGACTGCTCGCACAATACGAAGGCTGGTCTTCGACCCTGCG
>DATHPT010000202.1:0-10616 GCA_035483615.1 Solirubrobacteraceae bacterium
CTCGCAAGTCGGTCGCGATGAGCAGCGCAAGCGGGCCAAGGAGCGCGAGAAGCAGCACAAGGGCCATCACAAGAAGCACAGTAAGCACCACAAGTCTCACAAGCGCCGGCACAAGCGACGCAAGCCCGTCCACCGTCGCGCCCCTCGCCGGCATGGCGCGGTGGCGCTGCCGATCGCTCCGCCGGCGCCGCCGGCGCCCTCACAGGCGCCTGTTCCTGCCGTCGGCTCGCCGCCCATCGCCTTGGAGCAGGTTCACCGTCTGTTGTGGCGCGCGGGCTTCGGGCCGATCCCGGGGCAGATCCAGGCGCTTGTGGGCCAGCCGCTGGAACAGGTGGTCCTCGGCCTCACCCGTCCGTCCGGGGAGGCGACTCTCAGCGGCCCGGAACCCGTGGACGAAGAAGGCAATCCGCTCGATCCTGCCAACGCATGGGGTCATGACCACTGCTGGTGGCTGGACCGCATGGTCCGCTCCGATCAGCCGCTCGTGGAGCGGATGACGTTCATCTTCCACGACTGGTTTGCCAACTCGAACGACCAGGTCAACAGCCAGCGGCTGATGCTCGACCAGAACAGCCTGTTTCGCTCGATGGGGCTTGGCAGCTTTTACGATCTGTTTCTCGCGGTCACCACCAATCCGGCGATGCTCCTGTTCCTCAACGGCACGTCCAACAGCAAGGGGGACCCCAACGAGAACTATGCGCGCGAGATGATGGAGCTGTTCTCGCTGGGCGCCGACCGCGGGGCATACACCGAGGACGATGTGCGCGAAATGGCTCGCGCGCTGACCGGCTGGCGCAACGACTGGTCGGCGGAACTCGGAAGCTACAACTTCCGCTTCGATCCCAAATATCACGATGGGGGCCAGAAGACGGTATTCGGGCAGACCGGCAACTGGAACTATGAAGACGCTGTGCGCCTGTGCGTCAGTCACCCGTTGCACGCCTCGTTCTTCGTCACCAAGCTGTGGGGCTATTTCATCCCGAGCCAGCCCTCCGAAGCGACGCTCGCCTCGTTGCAGGGGGTGTATGTGAGCTCGGGTTACAGCATCAGGGCGGTCGTGGAGGCGATCCTCCAGCACCCGGACTTCTACGGAGGGCCGGAGCTGCTGACGCCGCCGGTCGTCTACAACGCCGGTCTGCTGCGCTCGATCTCGCGTCCGATCGACACGACGTCTTGGGCGTGGCTGTCGGCGAACGCGGGCCAGCAGCTGTTCTATCCGCCCAACGTCTCGGGCTGGGACTTCACGCGCTGGCTTGACACCTCGACCGCCAAGGCGCGCTGGGAAATGGCGAGCTATGTGACGTCGAAGACCTACCCCAACCCGTGGCCTGCGGAAGGTCAGCCGGAATACAGCGCGACCGAGGACCCGGCCACGGCGCTGGCGAGCGCGCTGGGCTACTGGGCCAACCCACTGCTGTCCAGCGAAACCGAGCAGTGCATCGCCGCCTTCGCCCAGTCCTGCCTTGAAGGGCCGCTTGCAGACTGGGAGCAGAGCCCGTATCGGGCGATGCGCCAGAACGCGCTGAGGATGCTGATCGCCACCGCTCCCGACATGCAGGTGAGCTGAGAGTGCCGGCGATGAGCGGGATGCGATGTGCAGGCGAATTGAGGCTGTGGGCGTCGAGCAGGACGCCGAGATGAGGGGAGCCGAGGATGGCCGGTAGCTGCTCGTGCAACGACTTCACCCGCGCACAGTTGCTGCGTCGCTCCGCGGCAGCTGCTGCCGGCAAGGGGCTGCCACGGATCGAGCCTGGAATGCCGCTGCCGGCGGGCACGGGCCTTGACCGGCGCACGTTTCTGCTGCGCTCGGCCGGCGCGGCTCTGTCGGTGTATGGGGCCTCGATGCTCAGTCCACGCCATTTCGAAGAGGGCATCGCACAGGCCGCGGCGGCAGCCGGCCCCAGCCAGCCGGTGCTCGTGTCGATCTTCATGGAAGGCGGCTGGGACGCCCTGTCGGTGCTGGCGCCGGTGAGGGAAGCCAAGTACAGAGAACTCCGCCCGACGCTCGGTCTCGCCGAAGGGTCCGGCAGAGTCTTCACCGAGGATGAAAATCTGATGTGGCATCCGGCCGCCGAGGGGTTGGCCGAACTCCACGGGGAGGGAAAGGTCACAGCCTTCCCGGCGATCGGCTACCAGCCGGCCGACGAGAGCCACTTCACCAGCCGCCATTACTGGGAGGTCGGTCAGCTGGACGCCAACGCGCGCACCGGCTGGATGGGACGCTACCTCGATCTGACCGGGGAACCGGAGAACCCGCTGCAGGGTCTCTCGCTCGACTATTCGCTGGCGCCGGCGCTTGCGACCGCGAGCATGCCGGTCGCTGCGGTCTCCTCTCCGGCTGACTACGCGATGTGGGCCTATGGGCTGGACGAACCGCTCAACGGGGCGGCGCTTGAGACCTTTGGCGCGCTGGGAGCTCTCTCGGCCCCGTCGCCGGCCTACGCTCAGGCGCGCAACGCCTCCTATGACACAGGCCTTGTGCTCGACAGGATGGCTGGCTTCGTCGAATCTGAGAAAACGTCGGGCGACAGTTCGCCTGTCACCTATCCCGGCGGGGACTTCGCCGAAAGGCTGGCGGTGCTGGCGGCGATGCTTCACACCGAAATGCCGATCAGGTGCGCTTCGCTGAACGCCGTCGGCTCCTATGACACCCACTCGGGCGAGGCCGACACGCTCAGCGCCAACCTCGAACAGACAGTCGCCGCGGTGGTGGCGTTCCAGCGCGACCTCGAAGCGCGCAAACTCGATCAAAGGGTGCTTGTCCAGCTGTGGTCGGAGTTCGGCCGTCGCCCCGAGGAAAACGGCTCGGGCACCGATCACGGCGCCGGCGGCGCAGCGTTCCTGATCGGCAGTCGCGCCTCCGGGAAAATGGTAGGCGAGTTCCCCGGCCTGACCAAACTGGACGTCAACGAAAACCTGGTCAATACGTCGGATTTCCGCGGGATGTACTGCGCGCTGCTGGAGCAGTGGTTCCAGACAGAAGCCGGCCTGGTGATCCCGGAAGCGTCGTCATTCGAACGCCCCGTTCTGGTGAAGTGAGGATGCCGCGCGCGGCGAGATCGGCACTGTCCGGCGCACTCCACCTCCTGTGCGGCGCGCGGGCAACCGCAAGGTCGGCACTGCTCGCCGCCGCGCTTTGCCTCCTGTGCGGCGCGTGGACGGCCGGCGCGATGGCCACGGCGGGACAGGCTTCGCACAGGCGAGGCTCCCACAGCGTGCGGGCCTGTGACCGCGCGCGGCATCGCCATTGCCCGCGGCAACACGCCGGGAGCGGGGCTCACCGTAGGCACAGACGGCACGGAGCGCCAAAGCCCCACAAGCCGCCAGGGGCATCCAAGGGCTCAGGCCCGACTTCGCCGTGGGCGACGGTCCCCGCGACTGTGGCGCCCGGCTCGTCACCGAGCGCCGGTGCGACTCCGACGGTCTCCTCGGGGACCGCTCCACCTGCTGAATCTCCCGCTGCTCCTGTGGCTCCGGCGCGGGTCGAGGTGACCGCCGAAGACAGCGAAGCGTTTCGTTTCGTCCTGTCCCGTCCGACGGTCCCCGCCGGCAGGGTGATCCTCGAATTCATCAACCACGGGCAGGACGAACACAACCTGCACGCGGTCGAACCGAACGAAGGGGCGGAAGCCGGCTCCCTTCCGAACACCGCCTCGAACGCGCACCTGAGCCTGACGCTGAACCTGCACCACGGCAGCTACACCCTGTTCTGCTCACTCCCGGGGCACGAGGCCAAGGGGATGAAAGCCACGCTTGTTGTGAACTAGGTTGGGGCGGGGTGGGGTGCAAACATCCCAAAAACGAGCCGCGCGACTTTTTCGATAGGAAGGCTGAATCTCCCATTTATTGGGAGTGTCAGGCTTGCTTTGGTCCATCCGATCGATATCTTAGCCTTGCGACAGCAAAAGTGAGCTGCTCGGTTTTCCGAGAAGGAGGACGACACTATGTGCGCAGTCGCAAAGACAACCGGAGAGGAAGACAGGTCGGAGGAGTCGGTACGCCGAGAGGTGGTCGAAGAGTTGAAGCAATTGGGCTGGGACGGTCGTCTGCAATGGAAGCCCGAGTGGCCGGTTCCCGACACCCCACACGACCTCACGAAGCGGGAAAGGGGCCAAAAATTCAAAAAGTGCGGCTCATGCGATCTCGTAGCCTTTGACGACGAGTCTTACGAATGGCATGCCTTGCGCATCATCTTCGAGTTCAAGGCGCGAGATATCGACGCTGGGCGGGGACAGCTCTATCGGTATTTGAGTAGCGAGCCCCTGGCGAAGATGGGGTTCTGGACGAACGGCTCAGAGTCGCTGGCCATTTACAAGAAGGCTGATGGTAACTGGACCGAGGTGCCCGGCGCCCCGCTTCCGCGCCCTGGAGAGGACCTCACACGCCCGTCGGATGCGCCGCTGACATGGGAAACGATGGAAGTCCCCGGGGAGGCACAGCTTGCTGGGGCCTTCAAGCGGCTCCTAGCGACGGTAGTTGTGGCGGACACGCGGGCGACGCGCCGTGAGGACCAGCTGCGAGAAATGGTCCACGTGATGCTCGCCAAGCTCGACTCTGATGCTCAAGCCGCAATGGATCCATCGGCGCCCGTCGCATTCACTGTCCAAGCTGACGAGGACGCCAATAGGCGGATCAAGAAGACTGCGGACCATGTGCAATCCCTGTTCAAGGATTTGTATGACCGGCGCAAGAGCGACCTGTTTTCACAGGACGATCGTTCTGAAATCGCACTTAACGAGGAGACGATCTACGAGGCTGTCGTCGAGATGGCGCGCTTTAAGCTGCTGCTCGTCGACTCGGAGCTTGTCGCGAAGGCCTTCCAAATCTTCCGGACCAGAGCTCTGAAGTCTGGAGAGGGCCAGTTCCTCACTCCACAGCGCGTTATCCGCCCCTGTGTGCTGGCGATGGACATACAGCCCGGCGACAAGATAATTGATCCGGCTTGTGGCACCGGAGGGTTCTTGATGGAGGCAGTCCGGCAAATGGGTCATACACTCGTCGCGAACAACCCGACACGACCCGATCTCGCTGGTCAGCTATTGACGAAGTGGGCGAACGAGCGTGTATTTGGAGTCGACTGGGATGCCATTGGTGTCAAGCTCACGCGGATGATGATGCTTGCGGTCGGCGATGGGTCTACGCATACGCTGCTAGGCGACTCGATCCGGGGCCACCGCTGGAAGGAGCACTACCCGCATCTCCTGGGCGCGCTCGCTGACGAGCAATTTACGGTTGTGATGACCAACCCACCTTTTGGTGAGGCGTTGAAGGTCAAGGCCGCGGACCTGCAGGCATCGAACTTCACTATTTCCTGCGTGGCGGCAATGTTGGGGTCCAATAATTACGTGGATCTTGAGATTGGGCTGGTCTTTCTTGAGCGGGCATGGAGGCTCTTGCGGATCGGGGGGCGAGTCGGGATCATTCTGCCCGAGACCTATTTCTTTAGCCACCGATACCGGTGGTTGCCGGATTGGCTCGATGAGCGTCTTGAGTTGCGTGGAATGCTGAATGTTCCGATGGAGGCCTTCCAGGAGTTCTGCCGTGCCAAGACCAACTTCTACATTTTCGAGAAGGTGGGGCGCGGTCCCGCGTCCAGCGATAACTCCTTGGGGAGGACTAAATCATGAGCATTCCCAAACCGTGGTGGTTCGACCGCAACAGAGTGATGGTCAGCACTGCCGCCACCTGTGGTGTCTCGAAGTCAGGGAGGTTGCTCGTGCGATTTGATCCTGTGACTGGCCAGCGGGTGGTGACCCGCGATCCGGAGACAGGAGAGTTGACAGACGTAATTGACGATCAGCTCTTGCGTGACATGGAAGCGCTGTACTCAGGTGAAAAGACCGACACGCTGCAGTTCGCTGACTGCAAGGACGTTTCCATGCGTCTCGCGGTACCCACCTACTATGATCGTCGCTACCATGATGCATTCGCAGCGGCGATGCAGAGCGAGCAGTTCGATGGTTTTACAAGCGCGTCGATTGGTGAGCTGGCTTCGACGGGCCAGCTTGAGTTGCGCCATGGACATGGATCGGCCTTGAAGGACTTGCGCGTAGGTGATGTTCCCTATATCAAGGTTTCAGACCTGCGTGCAGGGTTGATAAATATTAACCCCACCAATCGTGTTCCGCTTCAATGGGCTGAAATCATGTGGCGTGGTTCAAGCTCCGGCTTGCGGGCCTTCGATCTCATCTGCCCCGAGCGCGCCTCGAAGAACATCGGCGACTTCTGTGTGCTCATGCCAGGGCAGGAGCAGATTCTGGTGACCAAGGAGGTGATCGTTCTGCGCCCAGGGCCCAATGCCGTGTTTGACCCGTTTTATCTACTGTGGGCTATGACGCTGGGGATCGTGCGTGCGCAGTGGCGTCGAGTGGTATTCATGCAGACCAATCGTGAGGATGTAGGTCATCGCTACCTTGAGATTGAGGTACCGATCCCGCCAGATTCAGAGCGCGCTCGGGAAGTCTCAGAGCCATTCCGGACATACTTCACAGCAATTGCCCACGCACGCAACGCGTTCCGTGCATATCTAGACCGTACGGGTGATCATCACTTCTTTGTATCAGGAGGCGAGGTACTCCCCACTGACGAGGTCGGCGTGTCACCCGAGACCGATGTGGCCGCAGCGAACGCTGCGATGGAGACCATATAAGACCTGGTAGTCGTCCCTGTGGTATTTGTTGCGGCATGTTGCCTGCTGACGAAGCCCTGCTTGACAATCCGGTGTACGCGGCGCTGTGCGGGCCTCATGCGCGGTTTGCACAGGTGTGTGGGCGTGCGCGTCGGTATCAGGACGACGTCGCGCCGTTCCTTGCTCTGCCCGCATCGCCTTCCTCACAGGATTGGCGGGACGCGGCTGGTCTGGTTGCACCGGGCACCTATGCGGCCGTTCGCCACAACGGCGCCGAGCTACCTCACGATTGGCATGCGGTCGAAGCGTTCGATCTGGTGCAGATGGTCGGAGAGCGGGTCACCGGGGTCGACTGCTCGGGGGCGATCCAGCTTGTCGTCGCAGATGTGCCCGAGATGCTCGAGCTCGTCGCCCAGACCGAACCGGGGCCATTTTTGACCAGGACCATCGAGCTTGGCGATTACCTGGGCATCCGTTGCGACGGGGAACTCGTCGCGATGGCAGGCGAGCGGTTTCATCTGGATGGTTGGACCGAGATCAGCGCCGTCTGCACCAAGCCCGACCATCGCGGTCGGGGGCTTGCCTCGCGGCTCATCGGAGCCCTGATAGCGGGAATCCAGCTTCGATCGCAACGCGCATTCCTACACGTCCTCAGCACCAACACGGGAGCGATCCGGATCTACGAGGAGCTTGGCTTTCGCGTACGGCAAACCGCCACGATCACCGTTGTGACCCGCGAGTCGGTGTGAAACGCCCGGGCACAGGCGCTCATCGCAAGGCAAGTCATCGCGGCTTTCTCCAGCCGACCAGGGCAAGCTCAATCCACTCCCAGCCTCCCTCGCCTTATCGGGTGAGCCACTCCAGAGCAAGCTCGATCGCCTCCGCCCGGCTGCGCCCGCCGAGATCGGCGCTGATGAAGGGGCCGCCGATGAACAGCGAGAAGGCCAGCAGGCAGCGAACCTCGACATCGTCGTCGTTCTCGCAGATGGCTCCGAACAGGGAGCGCATGTAGTCCATCCGTCTGTTGTCCACCTGTCGCAATCGCTCGGCAACCGTCTCCTCGCGCCGGGCCCAGTTGCGGATCGCCAACTCGATCTTCAGCAACTCACCGCCTGAGGCGGCGGCCAGCGCGAACAGTCGCCTCAATTTCGACCTTGCGTCCCCGTTCTCGGCCTCGACGGTCTCGATCACTTCGTCGACCCAGGTGCGCTCCCATGCGTCAAGCATCTCCTCGAGCAGCGCCTGGCGGTCTTTGAAGTGCCAGTAGAAGCCGCCCTTGCTGACTCCCAGGGCTTGAGCCAGGGGCTCGATCCGGACGGCGTCCGGGCCGCCGGCCGCAAGGGCGCTGAGCCCCTCTTCGATCCACCTGGTGCGGGGCGTGCGGGTCGGGGGCGCCATCCCTCTCTCTATCGCGTTCGGTTCGGTGTTGACACTCCCGGTGATGATGCTAGTCTTCGATTATACGCTGCCGTATGGATGGGATCCCAGGAGAGATGACCGTCTGGAGGGGTTCTTTGGTGACGAGCTCGATGCACTCAAGCACACGCTCAAATGCGAGGAGGCGAGCGCGCCGTGTTGTGGTGTCCGAGACGCCTCCATCCACCGCTGTCTCACCGGACTACGCTGACGCCTTCGAGGTAAAGAGGAGCCCGGCGGATCGACGCTCAGCAGAGCAATGGGCACGCGATGGTTTCGAGCGCCTGCCTGTGACGATCAGCCGGTCGGGGCTGCTCGTGCATCGCTGGATTCTTGGATTTCACCTGGGCCCGTGGGGCTCTTCCAACCACGTTTTCGGTTGGCGAATCGTGACGTCTGAGCCCGAGTTACTGCATCTCGAAGCCCGATCGACGCTGCTGAGCGGCCACATGGTGTGGCGACTGCACCACGAGCGACTGGTGATGACCACGTTCCTTCAGTACGAGATGGGCAGAAGGGCACCAGTGGTTTGGGCCGTCATCGGCAACATTCACCGTGGCGCCGCTCCCTACCTGCTCAAGCTGGCGGCAGCACCAGGGCATGGAGATTGAGTGAAACTTCCGGACTCTGGCCACACCGCGCCCCCACGAGCGGCTTCTGAGGTCGACCTCAGACAGGATCTGCTTTGACCGTGTTGCCCAATGCGAGTGTGAGCTGGCGGCTCGTTGGAGCGCTGTCTGGATCGGTCAGGGATTGCAGCATCAGGCCATCGCTGATGCTCATGAGCAGCGATGCGATGTGTCGGGCGTCTTCGGGGTCGATGCTGTCGCTGAGCGATTCGGTGATCATGGCGGTGACCGTGTCACGCTGCTTGCGGTAGTGGGCGATCAGTTGCTCGCGGGTTTCTGGCGAGCGTTCGCTGCCCGCGACGATCTGGATGAAGCCGAGAAAGTAGGGCCGCATCGCATCGAAGTCGTCGAGGATCATCTCGAGAGCTCGTGCGAGGCGTATGGCCGGCGGTGAGTCTGGGTCGGCGCTGATCGTGCGAGCGACGGTTTGGGCCCACTCCTCGAATACGAGCTTGGCGGCCTCGTCCAGGAGTGCGTCCTTGGAGCCGAAGTGGTAGCTGATGGATCCGAGATTGGTGCTGGACGCTGCGACCAGATCGCGCGCGGTGATGTCGCCGCGGCCAGATTCGCGCATGAGCGTCCTGGCGGCGCTCAGCAGCGCATCGCGGTGGGTTTCGCGTACCGGCTTGGACAACTGCTGGGTCAGCGAGATCGTTTGTGAGAGGCGAGTCCGCTTGCCAAGAGTGTTGCCAGGCTCGCGTAGATGGGCAGCGGGCGACGATAGCGCAGAAGGCCAGAGGCGATCGCCAGGCAATAGACGTGCAGCAGTTGCGTGTCAATGCGGCACGTCAAGCGCTCGGCTCTCACGGACCCGATCCTTCTTTGCACGGGTCCGCCCAAAAGCGCTGTTTGCAGCGCGACCAGGCCATAGAGCGGGACTCCGCCGGCCAGCTCGGCTCGGATCAGCGGCTCCCGTGTGCCGTGATCGCGCAATAGTCGCGCGATCTGGTGTATGTGCACTAGGTGAGCTCCCAGGAATCCGCCGCGAAATGGGATCGCTGCTCGGGGACCAACGCGATCGGCGAGCAGGCTCGCGGCGAGGAAGAACGGCACTGTTGCGTGGGCTGTCACCCGCAAGGCACTGCTCTCCTGCTCACCGTAGCTCTCCGATTGCGACCGCGCCAGCGCGCCGGTGAGGATCCCGACACCGAGACCGGCCATCGCTGGGCCAAGCTGCCCCGGAGCGTCTGTGGAGGTCATCTGCTCGCCTGCCGGACCCCACGCGCCTTCTTGGCGACGCTCACGACTGCTGCGCGGGCTGCGGCGGGCGCATCATCAGCCTGAGCGGTGGGCTGCCTGCGAATCGCAGCACCTCTGTGCACTGGAAGCCGAGCCTTTCATACAGCGCAGCGTTGCGCTCACTGGAGGCCTCGAGGTAGGCCGGCAGACCCTCCTCATCACAGCGATCGAGGGTGGGACGCATCAGTCTGCTCCCAAGGCCCTGGCCTTGCGCCTCGGGGGCGACGCCGATGTTCGCGAAGTAGTAGTGCGCGCCACGCAGGTGGTGGCGCTCAATGACCGCCAGCAGCCCGATGGCGCGCGGGAGACGTCCGCGGAAGACGCCGGCGAAGTGGGCGCCGTGAGCGATCATCAACTTCGGTGGCAGACGCCACCGGCCGGGTGGCATGCAAAGCGCGGCGCCCTGCAGCCCCTCTGAGGTCCACACGCATCCGTCGGCGAACGAGTGGGCGAGCTGAATGGCGAAATATTGTTCAAGCCGCGCCTGTCGATTCGAGCTCCGGCCTATCAGCCAGCCAAAGATGGGGTCGTCGAAGAACGCGGCGGCGAGAGCGGCCTTCAGCGAACCGGACTCGCCTGGCTCTGCAACCCGCACGGTGGGAGAGAGAGCGCTCGCGGACACTCCAGGGATCGCCTCGGCGTGCGGAGCGGTCTGCGTTTCGCGGCCCATGAAGTAGGTGTTTATATCAGGTTCTTATACAAAT